>NZ_JBFHGD010000005.1:0-38687 GCF_041583255.1 Trichloromonas sp.
AAGCACCCGGCCGCTGTCGACCACCGTGGCAGTAAATCCGGTCGGCGCCGGCGCCGTGGTGGTGCGGTCGATGGGCGTGCTCGGATCGCTGGTCCAGTCGCAGCTGGAGCCCTTGTAGGCTTTGACCTGGTAGCGGTAGGTGGTGGAATGGGCCACCGTGCGGTCGTTGTAACGCCCCAGCCCGTGATTGTAGAGGGCCTGGGCCTCGGCCAGGGTTAACGGCCGGGTAAAGACGGCAACCTCGTCCATGCGGCCGTCGAAGAATTCCTGATTCAGGCTGCCGCGCCGGCCAATCTGCACGGCGGCGGTGCTGGTATCGAAGGCGATGGCGGCATTGCTCCAGGCCGACACCCCGTTCTTGTACAGGGTCACCCCGGAGGCCGGGTTGAAGGTGACCACCAGGTGCTGCCAGGTGCTCACGTCGGCCGCCACGCCGGTGTTGACCAGGGCGGCGTCGACGCCGTTGGCCACCCACCAGGTGGCGCCGTTGCGCAGCAGGCTCCAGTCGTTGCCGCCGTTGTCGGTGCCGATGACGAAGCGGTTGTCGGCGCTGACCGAGTTGGGATAGACCCAGGCGGCGAAGCTGGCGCCGGTTCCGGTGGCGGTCTGGTTCAGTGTCAGCGCGGTGGAGACATAATCGTTGCTGCCGTCGAAGCTGCCGGCGTAGGCGTACTTGCCGCTGCTGGTGGTGGTGGCGCCGTTCACGGCGGTGCCGTTATTGCCGGCGCCGGAGAGATCTTTCACCGCGCCCGCCGTGGCCGGCCAGGAGGCCTCATCCATGCGCATCCGCAGCACGTTGCCGGCCGGGCTGGCCAGGGTAGCCAGCGGGGCGAAGTCGCTACAGCCGCTGCCCGTGCAGCGCTCGATGCGGAATTCGGTCTCGTCGCTGGAGTTGTCGGTCCACTTCAGCTCGACCCATTCTTCCGAGACCCAGTCGGTGGCGAGTACGGACGGCGCCTGCTTGGCGAATGTCGTCTTGTCGCCTGTAGCGGCGCTGTAGTCGGTCACCCACTGGCTGGTGCGGTAGGCGTTGATCCGGTAGCGGTAAGTCTGATTCTCGCACACGGCGTTGTCGACATAACTGGTGGTGTCGGCAGGAATCAGAATGTCGGTAAAGGTTGAGAAATTACAGCCGGCGCCCATGCAGCGCTGCAGGGTGAAGCCGGTTTCGCTGGCGGTATGATCGTTCCATTGCAGCAGGATGTCGGTCGTATTCTGCACCGTGGCGGTCAAGCCGTCCGGAGCGTCCGCCGCGGCGGTATTCACTTCGACTTCGGCCCAGCGGGACGCTTCCCCTGCGTCGTTGAAGGACTGGACCCGGAAGCAATAGGTCGAGCCGGGATTGAGTCCCGAGGCCAGGTAGGTCGTGGCGTTGGCCGCGGTTTCGGTGACGGGAGTCCAGCTGCCGGCATCAGCGCAGCCGTCGACCTTGCGCTCGATGCGGAAGCCGGTTTCGTTAAGGGAATTGTCGGCCCAGGCCAGATCGGTCTGGGTGTAGAGCTGGGTGGCTGTTAACGGATAAGGCGTCTGCATGACCGTGGAGATCGCCTTGAAAACGATGAAGTCGGTGTTGTTGCCGGCGTTGATCGAGGCCCCGGCGATAAAGGCCTCGCCGTAGGCGTTGAAGGCGACGTCGGCCGGAAAGTCCACGCCATTGGCGACGCCGTTGAAGACGCTGGCGCCGACGGTGAGGCCGGTGTAGTCGAACATGACTGCGACGATGTTGTCGCCGCTGCCGTTGTCGGTGGTTCCGGCAACGCAGACGACCCCGGTGCGGTCGATGGCCATGGCGGCCGCGGCTTCGTCGCTGCCGGTGAAATCGAGGAACTTGGTCCAGTCGGCACTGACGCCGGTAGACGGATAACGCAGGACAACGATGTCATTATTGCCGGCGCCGATGAAGGTCGTACCGGCCACCACGACGTCGTTGTTGTTGCGGTCAATCTCGATGGCGACGCCGGTATCGTAACCGCCGCCATCGTAACTCTGGGGCCAGCCGGCCATGACGCTGCCGGTGGCGCCGTCGTACTTGAGGGTGAGGATGTTGCCGTTGCCGCCGGCGCCGACCGAGTAGCCGGTCACGACCAGGTTGCCGTCACCGTCCACCGCCAGGTCGGTAGCGTAGTCGGTGCTGCTGCCGGCGCCGTTGTAGATTTTTGGGGCGCCGCCCCAGGCCAGGGCGCCGGTAGCACCGTTGTACTTGGCCACGAAATAGTCGAAGTTGCTGCCGTTCCAGGTCTTGCCGGCGACGAAAATGTCACCGGCAGAGTCAAAGGCTACCGCCGCCGGCTGATCGAGACCGCCGCCGTTGTAGGGCGTGGCCGCCCACTGCCGTGCCCCTGCGGCATTGTACTTGATGACGTAGATATCGTCGTTGAGGCTGGCATTTTTGCCGTAACCGACCACCACCACGTTGTCCGAACCATCGACCGCCGAGGCCACCGCCGCCGAGCGGTCGTCGTTGCCGGCCGGACCGTTGTACTGGTCGGCCCAGGTGGGCGTGCCGCTTCCTGAAGGATAGCCGAGGGTGTAGACGTCGTTGGTGTTGCTGGCGCCGCCGCCGTACATGGAGGCGTAGCCGCTGACCACCACCCGGTTGCTGCTGTCGACGGTGACGGCAGTGGCGAAGTCCGATTCGTTGTCTTCATCGTTGTGCCGGGCGCTCCACTGGGTGGTCGCGGCGTTACTGCGGTCGAGCTTGCGGGTGTAGTAGTCGTAGCCGCCTTCCGTCGAAAAGCTGAAGCCGGTGACCACCGGGTGGTTGTCGGGACCGACGGCGATGGCGGCCGGTTCGTCGTCGCCGGAATCCGGGCCGGCATAGCCGTGCTGCCAGGTCGGTGGCGTATAGCTGACCTGGGTGGTGCGGGCATTGGCTTCGTTGGACCAGGGAGAACTGCCGTCGGTGGTGTTGGTCGCCTTGACCCGGTAGAAATAGCGGGTGTCGGCGACCAGGCCGGTGTCGGTGTAACCGACGGTATTGGCCGGCAGGTTGGAGACGACCACGGTCCAGTCGCCAGCCCCACTCTTGCGCTCGACCACGAAGTTCTCTTCGTTGCCGGCGTTGTCGGACCAGGCCAGAGCGATTTCATTGGTGGGAACGAAAGTGGCGGTCAACGCAGTCGGTGCGTCGAGGGCGCCGGCGTTATATTTTACGGCAATAAAATCGTAACTGGTGGCGGCGGTGTCCGACCAGCCGCCCACAATGGGGTGGCCATCGGAAGCGAGATTGATTCCGACCGGTCGGTCGTGTTTGGTCAAGGTCCCGTGAACCGCCTGCCACAGGCGGGTGCCGTTGGTGCGGCTGTATTTATAGGTATAAATATCGTCAAAACCACCAGCGTTGTCGTTGGTGATGCTGGTGACGAACAGGTCTCCGGCGTTGTCGCCGACGATCCCGGTGCCGACGTCGTTGTTGCCGTTGCTGGTGTTGTAGATAACATGCCAGCCAGACGGCATGGTGTCGGAGCCGTCGGCGGCGGCGTAGCGGGTCAGGCAGAGGTCCTTGTTGGTGGTCAGGGTGAAGCTGGAGCCGGCCACGTAGGCGTTGCCGGCCTCGTCGAGCCAGATCGCCCGCCCCTCGTCGTCGTAGCCGCGATTGCGCGGTTTGAACCAGATCGGCGTGCCGTTGACGGCGGCCAGCTTGACGGTATAACCGTCCCGGTTGCTGCCGTTATAGATGTAGCCGGTGGCCACCACGTTGCCGGATGCGTCCATGGACACGGCCATCCCCTTGCCGTCCCCGGTGTCGTTGTAGCGATACTCCCATTTCTTTGCGCCGTCGAAATCGTACTTGGCCACAACGTAGTCGAAGTCGACCGTGGCGTTCTGCGACTCACCGATCACCGCCACGCCGTCGATCCCGGCAAACATGTTGGTCAGGCGATCGTGATTGTCGGCGGGGCCGTTGTACCGCGAAGCCCAGGTCGGGGTGCCGTCGGGATTGGGCCCGGACGGCACGTATTTGATGAGAATGAAGTCGTCTTCGGCCGATGCGTTCTGTGAGGTGCCGCCGACGTAGATATTGTTCAGGCTGTCGACGGCGATGGCGTTGGCGTAGTCGTTGCCGCCGGCCGCGCCGTTGTAGCTGTGCTGCCAGATCACCGAACCGTCGGCGCCGTTGTACTTGATGGTGTGGATGTCGTAGTTGCTGCCGTTGTGCACGTAGCCGGTGACGATGATGTCGTCGTTGCCGTCCACCGCCACCGCCGTGGCAATGTCTTGTCCGCCGGCCTTGTCATAGGTTTTGGCCGGCCAGGCCAGCCCCGCGCCGGTGGCCAGCACCTTGGCGACATAATAGTCGCTGACGGCGGATCCGGTATAACCCGCCAGGATGACGTTGCCCTGCGAATCGACGGTTGAAGCCCGCGTTTCCTGCTTGTCGGCCACGGCCGTGTTGTAGGTCCACAGCGGGGCGCCGCCGACCGCCAATGCTTCTCTGCCGCAAAACAAGGCAAGGAACATCAGCAGGATCAAACAGGCCATTTTCTTCATATTGGTATATCCAGCCGCCACACTGATCTCCCCCGAACGGTTCTTTCGAACATCCCCTGTCATCGTCGGTTCCCCCCTTACCATGGCGTCACGTCATTCCAGCGTTGATTGTTCCACGCCCCGGTCATCGTCTCATGACAGGCCGGCCAGACATTTTTAAGCCGGGGATAGCTCTGCGTTCCTCCGTTGCGCCCTGGAACCCCTCCGGACGCCACCTGGGCGCGATGGTTGCTGTCCAGGCAGTTGGTTCGCATCAGCTTGCCCAGGCCCGAACTATGGGGCTGGTGACACTTGGAGCAGGAGAAGTTGTGTTCGGAGTTATTCCCCCACCCTTTGACCGTCTCGTGAATTCGATCGACACTCTTGAAAGACGTGTTCTTATTGATGCCATCGGTCAGGCTCGCCTTGGGATGACAACGGATGCACAGTCCGGCAAAGCGGTCGGCATCCTCGTCCATCTTTAACGAAGGCCCGTTACTGGCTGCGTTGCTGGTGCCGAACAGCTTGCGGTCGAGCTGGACGTTGCTGCTGTTTTTCTGGGTCCCCGCTGTTTGTGGAAAATCCTCCTTGTAGGGCGAGGTCAGCCAGGTGCCCTTCAGCAGCGGTACCGCGTATTCCTGCTCCTCAGGGCTGAGGCTCGGACTGACCCCGTGGGGGTCGTGGCAGCCGCTGCACAGGCCGTTGATGGTGCCGTCCACTCCCCCTGCGTTGTCCAGCGGCTCAGAGGGCTTGAGATGCCCCCCTTTGCCCATCATACCGGCCCGGTAGGCGAAACGGGTCTTGGTGCCGTTCATGCCGCCGCCGAACCGCGGGCTGTCCCAGTAGCCCATGATCGGCGCGGTCGCCCCGAAGGTCGACTGGTAGCCCCAGGGCTTGGCGCCGGCGTTCTGGGTCTCGTGGCAGTCGAAGCACTGGGCCGCCCCGGGATTCATCGGGTTGACCACCCCGGCGCCGTCGGCCACCGCAGCCGCCTTGTAGGTGACGCCGTAGCCCCCCTTGCCGGCCTGGGTCTCCTTGAGGTTGCCGCCGCGGAAGGTGTTGTCGAAGGTGCGGTAGCTGCTGGTCACCCCGGTGGTGTACGAACCGTGGGAGCTGTGGCAGTCAAAACACTGCACGTTCTGGCTGCCGTTGCGGGTGTTGGGCAGGGTGCCGTCCTCGCCGGTGGTGGCGCTCCACCCCCCTTCATTGAGGGTCGCCCGGCCGTGGGCGGAGAATGCCTTAGACTGAATTTTCTTTGCCGCGTTAGCGTCTCCATGCTTGCCGAAATTGACTACCCCTTCCTGGCTGTAGCGGGCGTCGATGCTGGTGCGGTCCCAGGCGTACTGGCGCGGGGTCTTGCAGTCCTGGAACGGCTCGTAGTCGTTGTTCTGGTCGCTGTGGCAGCCGATGCAGTTTTTAGTCACATTGCCGACGTTTTCCCGCTCGGCGGCAGTGCCGATGCTGACCGCGTTGAAGATGGTCGCGGTCGAGTCGAGCACGTACTCGGTCGGCCGTTTTTCGGCGCCGTAGATGGTCAGGTCAACCTTGGCATTCAGCACCGAGGCGTGGGTCTTGTAGTTGTAGCCGGCATGGAAGCGGTTGTCGATCAGCCCGTGGCTGGTCGCCTCCCAGTGACATTCGTAACAGTGCTTGTTGCTGAGCTCGACATCCTGCACGTGATGGGACTGCCCACGGAACTGACGTATGGTGTCCGTCCGCCCGTTGACTGCGCCATCATGGCACTTGGTGCAGTCGCGGGGCTGGCCGAAGCCGAGGTGGTTCGGCACCGGCTTCTGGGCATGGCATTCGGTGCAGCTCTGGCCGCTGCCGTGCCCTTCGTCGAAGCCGTGGTTGTGGCAGCTGGTGCAGCGCCGGCCGCTGCGATGGGCGTCGCCGTAGTCCTTGTGGTAGTGGTCGACATCGGTGTGGCAGACGTTGCAGATGCCGTTGTAGGGCGCGTCGTTCTTGGCGTAGTCGAGGCCGCTGATGGTGCGGGTGAAGGATACCGCCGCCCGCTCCAGCGGCTTGCCGAACAGGCCGTCGGTCCTGGTGGCGATTTCGCTCTGGATCATGAAGATGTTGCCGTCGCCGTGGGGATCGTGGCAGTCCCAGCAGAACTTGCCGCCGCGCCATTCGGTGTCGAGAACCTTGAAGGTGACACCGCTGAGCGGAGCGCTGTTGTAAACCCCGCTGACCGTCACCGAGTTGTAGCCGTTGACCAGGACCGGCCGGATCTTGCCGCTCTCGGCGCCGCTGGTGATTTCAACGGCTTTGCCGACGAACTGGTCGACGCTCCAGGTCTTGCTGACATCCTTGAGCTCGGTGTACTTTCCGCCGGCATCGACCCGGGCGTCACTGCTGAGGGTCGCGGTGTTCAAAACGGTGCCCAGGCTGTGCTCGTAGGCCTCGAAGTGCTTGAAGCCGAAATGGGTCGAGCTGGCGTTGCTGGCCCCGGTGTGGAACCCGGTGCCGGGGTCGTAGCCGAGGGTGTACGGGTTGTCCTCGGGCGCGCCGGACCAGGTATGGCAGCTGTTGCAGCGGTTGTTGTCGTCATCGTCGTGGCACTGCAGGCAGACGCCCATCATCACGTACTGGCTGCGCACGTCTTCTTTCTGCTCGGCGGTCCATTTGCCCGCCCCGGTGTTGTGAATGTGGACGTCGTCGGTATGGCAGCCGGTCGGCGGCCAGTCGGCGGGGGTGGCCATGCAGGAGGTGGCCTGATAGCTGCCGCCGGTCATGAATTCGATGTGGTTGACCGCGTAGGGGGCGTTGACCGTGCCGACCTGGATGGTGGCGACGCTGTAGAGCTCGCCGGCCAGCCCTTCGCGGATGGTCGGGTCGTCAAGCTGGGGCGCCCCGGAGGTGTCAGCCGGGTTCTCATGGCAGGTGTGGCACTGCGAAGCCTCCTGCGGCAGATGGCAGTCGGAGGTCAGGCACGAGGTGGTGTTGGGAGCGGCGAAGGGCGCATGATCGACGGTGTACGGGAAACCGTCGTGGGCATCGGTTCCGGTAATATCCACCAACTGGTGGGAGATGCTGCCTTCACTGTCGTGACAGGTGCGGCACTCTTCCTCGGTGCGCTCCATGTGGCAGTAGACGCATTCCTTGAGGAAGCGCTTTTCAAATTGCGGGTGATGCTTGAGCCGATACGGGTTAGTGATGTCCTTGTGCAGCACCTCGTTGTCGTGACAGTACCAGCAGGGGTTGCCGGGGAAATCGGCCGGCGGGTTGCCGGATTCGGTGGCGTTGCCGCTCGGGTAGTTGCCGGCGGCGGCCGGGCGGCCGTGGCCGCTGGTGACCCACTCGGTCATGTTGATGCGCGCCTGGGTGCCGTTGAAGCCGCCGAAATCGTCGACATCGGCCCCGGTGGTGCCGTGGCAGGTCAGGCAGAGGACCGCGTTGTTGGCCGAATCGCCCCAGACCGGGTCGTCGCCGCTGTGGCAGGTGGTGTTGGAGCAGGTCTTGGTCACCGGATCGTAGCTGCCGCCGTCCTTGAAGACCACGTCCTTCTGCTTGTTGACATGGTATTCGGGGAAGATGTGGCTCGACTCGGTCATGCCGCCACCGAGCCCGGCGCCGTCCTGATGGCAATCCTCACAGTTGTCGACGACGGTGCTGGCGTGGCAGTTGGCGCAGGAGAAGTCGGTCTGCAGGTGACGCACGTGGGAGTTGGCCCGGTCGGTGCCGGGGCCGGTGTTGGCGTACATCGGCGTCGCCTTCTTCCACTCGTCGTCAGGCCCCCAGCCGGTGATGCCGTCGTTGATATGGCAGTCGCTGCACTCGCCCTGATGACCGTGGCAGGAGTCGCACTCGGCCACCAGACCGGAAGCCCAGCCCAGCAACCGCACCTCGGGATTCACCGTGGTGCCGTCGCTGTGGCAGTAGAGATTGTCGCAGGTTTTGTGTTCCGGGGCAGGATTGTAGCTGGCGGCGTTGTAGCCGACGATGTTCCACTTGGGGTCGAACTGGATGTCCACCTCGCCGTCGGCGTGATTGCCGTAGTTGACGATGTTGCCGTCCGCGTCGACGGTGGCGGCGTGGCAGTACTGGCAGGGATATTTGCGGATCCAGGACTCATTGGCCAGCCGGTGGTGGGCGTTGCTGTCCATCTGCGATTCGGCGGGGCCATCGGCAATCCGCCCGTTGTGGCATCCGGTGCAGCCGAGGCTGCCGGCCCCGGACCACTGGGGAGTCGTATTCGGCGCCCCGCCGGCCCCGTCGCTGTGGCAGTAGGTGCTGCTGCAGGCCAGAGTCGCGCTGTTGTAGCTGCCGGTCTGGCCGGCCGTTTCGGCGAAGGCGACGTCCTTGACGCTGTTGACGTGCTTGCCGGGGCCGCTGATGGTGCTGCTGTCGCTGACGGTATCGGTGTGGCATTTGCTGCAGTCGTAGCCGTAGGTCCCGGCGTCGGTGTGCTTGCGATGCCGCACGCTCAGGCTGCTGGTCGCCCCGCCGCCGTCGTGGCAGCTGCTGCAGGTCATCGCCGCCCCGCCCCAGGTCGGGTTGCTGTAGCTGATGCTGCCGCCGGTGGGAGAAGCATTGCTGTGGCAATAGAGATTGCCGCAGCTGGTGTAAGCCGGGGTGCCGGCATAGGTCAGCGTGCCGGCCACATCGCGATAGCGGCTGGTCTGATCGGCATCGACGTAAGTCGCTCCGGTCGTGCGGCTATCACCGCCATCGAAGCTGATTTCAGAGGTGCCGCTTAAGTGCACCGCGGTATCGTGGCAGGTCGAGCAATTCAACGCGTTGAGCATCCGTCCGCCGCTCAGGTGGGCCTGGTGGCTCCCCCAGGCCGGCGGAAAGGTGTGGCAGCCGTCGCAGCTGGCTTCGAAGCTGTAGTTGCCGGCGGTGCCCTGGTGGCTGTGGCAGCCGGTACAGTCGGCGCCGGCCGTATGGTAGCTGCCGGGCAGCTCCTTGACGTCGCCGTGACAGGCTTCACAGTAGCCGTTGCTGCTGCCGTCGGCCCGGTCGTTCCACAGCTTCCAGGTCTCCGCGGTATTGAGGGCGACGGCCGAGTTGTAGGCGTAGTGAGTGGCGCCGTCCTGGTAGCCGCCGAAGCTGACCGAGCTGTTGTACAGCGGATTGAAGGCGGCCTTGCGCAATACGAAGAAATAGGGCGTGCCGCCGTTGTAGGAATGGCCGCTGTGGCAGTCGAGGCAGCCGATCACCGGGCCGCCGTCGCTGGTGCGGCCGTGGATCTGGTAGGTATGGCAGGTCTGGCAGAGGTTGGAGCGCAGCACCGCGGAGTTGTAGCTGTAGTCCAAAGCACTGTCGGTTCCCGGACGAGGGCCGTCGCTCAGCAGTAGTTTGCCGTCGCCGGCGTTGAGCGAGCCGGCCAGGTCCCGGCCATCCAGGGTACTGGAGTCCGAATCGGTGAAATGCAGCCCGTGGCACGAGGAGCAGGAGATATTATGGGTGCCGGCGGTGGCGTTGTAGACCAGCCGCACGCCGCCGGAGCCGGCATTGGTGCCGAGCACCAGGGTACTGGCGTTGTAGCTGACCGGCTTGTACTTGTCGGAACGGGACGCGGCAAAGGCCGGATAATCGACCACCAGCGGGTGCGACTCGAGCCCCCGGTCGCTGCTCCCCTTGTTCCAGGGGCGGTGACAATTGAGGCACATGCTGTCGGTGCTCCCCAGCCGCAGCAGCTTGGGATCGCTGTCGCTGCGCAGGTGGGGGTCATGGCAGCGGGTGCAGGTAACCTTGCCGTTGGAGATGCCGTAGCGGCTGCGGTAGAGCGCTGCCGTCGGCGCCAGCGCCCCGGCCGCCGGCACCACATCTTTAGGTGAAGCCCAGTAGTGCGAGGTCTGCTGCGAGGGAGGCTCTTCCATCCCCGCCGCCGTGGCGGCATTCATGGCGTTGCTGGCATCCTGCACGCTGAAGGTGCCCCGGGGCGCATGCCCCGCCGAACCATCGGCGAAGGTCATCTCAGGCTTGGGATCCTTGTGGCACTGCAGGCAGATGTTGTTACCCCCCAGGGCCGCCGACCCGACCCCGGCCTTATGACAAACATTGCACTCGAAATGATGAACCGGCCGCGCCTGTGCCTGCCCGCAGAACAGCAGAACCAGAAACAGTGCGATGATGCCCGGAAGAGCTCTCCCCCTCATATGCAACCCCCATAGTGCTGATAGAAAACGCCAACCACTCGAAATGGCCGCACCAGCTTTTTCGGAAAAGAATGGTTTCTATCATTCGGCTAGCAAAAGAAACACCAAAGGAATCAAGATGGTGTGGGCACACGAATTAATTAAGAAGAGTCCAGACATCAGCCATTGAACACCGATAAAGTCACCTTTACCCTGCGGGCAAACCACCTGAAATTCTTTAAAAAAAAAGTGCCGTAGAACAAGGACAAAACATGGCCCGCACAGGCCATGTTTGCCTTTATTAATATTATTTTCCGCCAATGCTATTGCAAAGCGCTTAATTAGCTGGCACAAACTGCTTAACGGCGAACCATTACCGTCATTTCAAGAAAATGACAGAGGCAAATACCGTAGCCCGTCATCACTGGCACTGGCGCCGCCGATGACGCTCGGCAAAAACGTCTTTCCCCCGGCACAATCCGATGTTAAGATTTATACAAATGGCAATGAACCGAGAGCAAACAGGAGACCCCCATGACTCAAGAGGGCAGGAGTAAACAATCTTTACGGCTTGGCGAACTGCTGCTGGCTCACAAGATCATCACCTCGGACCAGCTGGAGAACGCGCGCAAAATCCAGGGGCAGGAAGGGCACAAGCTGGGGTCGACCCTGGTCGAGCTGAATTACCTGAGCGTCGACGACCTGGTCAAGGCACTGGGAATGCAGTGCGGGGTTCCGGCGGCCAACCTTTTCAAGCTGGACATCCCGGCCGCGATGCTGAACCTTCTCCCGCTCGAAACCATGAAAAAGCACCAGGTCATTCCTCTTGATGTCACTTCGCAAAAAATCAGCCTAGGCATGACCAATCCGGGCAACATAGAAATCCTCAAGGAACTGCAGTTCGTATTGGGCAAGTCGATCAAGCCGGTGGTCGTCCCTTCCTTTCAGCTGGCCGCGGCGCTCGATCTCACTGAAAAACAGGGAGCCCGGCCCGGCCGCCCAGTCACCGGCGCCGAGATTGCCGGCATCTGCAAGAAAAAGATCGAGGTCACCTCGCTGCCGGGCATCAGGGACCTTTTCGAGAGCCTGGTGACAAAAAAAGCCTCCGACCTGCTGCTGGTGGCCGGCGCCCCTCCCAGCCTGAAACTCAACAATGAACTGGTGCGCCTCCCCCTGCCCACGCTGACGCCCCAGGCGGTCAACGATTACGCCCGCAGCATGATGAGCGATTTTCACTGGGACCAGTTTCAACGCACCAAAGAAGCTGATTTCGCCTGCATGCTGCCCGATTTGGGCCGCTTCCGCGTCAACGCCTACCGGCAGCGCAACAGCATTTCGCTGGCGATCCGCCATATCGTCGAAGAGATCCCCGCCCTGGCCTCCCTGGGGCTGCCGCAGTCTTTCGAAAATTACGCCATGAAGACCCAGGGGATCCTGCTGATCACCGGCCCGAACGGGCACGGCAAAACGACCACCCTGTCGGCCCTGCTCGACATCATCAACAGCCGGCAGAAAAAAAATATCATCACCATAGAAGACCCCATCGAATACCTGCACGACCACAAGGCAAGCAACGTCAACCAGCGCGAAGTCGGGGTCGATACCGAATCGTTTTCCGAAGGCCTGCGGCGCATCTTTCGCGAAGCGCCTGACATCATCGTCATCGGTGAGATGCGCGACCCCGAGAGCTTTGCCATTGCCCTGCAGGCGGCCGACAGCGGCCACCTGGTGATCAGCTGCATGCATGCCAACAATTCGGTCATGGCGGTCAACCGGATCATCGACATTTTCCCCCCGGAGCAGCAGCACCAGGTGAGAGTGCAGTTGGCCGACAACTTCATCTGCATCATCAACCAGCGCCTGGTCGCCAGCAAAGACGGCAAAACCCGGCATCTCGCCTACGAAAAGCTGGAAAACAGCCCGCGCACCAGGAACCTCATCAAGGAAGGCAAGGAAAACCAGATCCGCAGCCTGCTGCAGCAGTCGATGGATGAATTCTGGTCGCTTGACGTCAGCCTGGCCCAGCTCTGCCGCGACCAGAAGATTTCCCTGGAGGCGGCCCTCCAGTACTGCCAGGAACCCAACTTCTTCCGCGAACTGGTCAGCCGGGGATTGGCAGCCGCCCGCCCGCCGGCCGCTAAAAACTGACCGACTGAAACGAAAAAAGGGGCCGACCGGGCCCCTTTTTTTTCGTTCTTTTCTGCGCGAAGGCACCTATTCGCTGGCCATCGCCGAGATGAAAGCGTCCGCCTCCCGAATCGACACTTCCATTTCCCGGATCAGCGCGCTGATATCGGTTTCCACCGAAGCCAGCTCATCCCGCAGCGAGGCGATGGCCTGGGCGTTCAGGTTGTGCTTGAGAAAGAGCACCTGGTCGTTGAACGCCGTCATAACCGGCGCGATTTTCGCCTCGGCTTTTTTCATCGCCGCGATCAGCTGGCGGTAGCGGCCGCGGGTTGAATCGAGCTTCTGCCGGCTCGACCGCCGCAGGCTGTCGCTGCTGTACTGGTCCAACTCCCCTTCCCACTCTTCGAACAGCGCCCCGGCGACGTCCTCGACCGAGGCGATCCGGCTGCTTACGGCGTCGGACTTGACCTTGCTTGCCTGGTATTCCCCGTCAAGCTGGGTGTACTTCTCCTCAAGGGAGCCGCCCTTGAACCCGGTCACTTCGGCAAATCGCGCCAGGGCCGAGCGGAACTGGTCCTTGGCCTCGTGCTGGGCATCGCGGGCATCCTCGACCCGGCTGACCAGGATATCCCGCTTGTGATAGCCGAATTTCTCCATGGTTTTGAAATAGGCGGTCTGGCAGCCCGGCAGAAGCAGCAGAAACGCCAGCAGAAACGGCAACGGACGGCAACAGGTGAAAATCGATCGAATCATGGCCCCTTCCTTCGGTTGGATCGAATGGCTATCGGCGGTCGCCCTGAACCGGCCAGGGAAGGTCGTCGTCCTTGCCGGAGACCGGCAGTTCGATAAGAACCTCGGTCCCCCGCCCCGGCTCGCTCTCTACCCGGATCTGGCCGCCATGGGCGTCGATAATATTCTTCACAATGGTCATGCCGAGCCCCAGCCCCTGCTTTGAGGTGGACGAGGAGTCGGCCCGGTAGAACTTGTCGAAAACTCTTGCCACCTGCTCCGCGCTCATCCCGGCCCCCTGGTCGGCGACGGAGAGCTGAATCGTATCCGCATCGGCAGCGGCACGGCAGATGACCCTGACCAGGCTCCCCGCGGGGGAAAATTTGATCGCATTGCCGAGCAGATTTTCCAGCACCTGCGCAATCCGCAGGCAATCGGCCTCGATTTCGACCGCTGCATCGGGAAGAACCACTTCATACCGATGGTCGCCGCTGGTCATCCGGGCATCCGCAACCGCCCGCTGAACCAGCTCGCCGATATCGCAGCGATCCTTTTCAACATGCACCAGGCGGCCCGAATCGACCCGCCCCAAATCGAGCAGATCATCGATCAACCGCTGCAGCACTTCGGCCTTGTCGACAATGATGGAGAGGTACTCCCGTTGATGCTCGACCAGGTCGTTTTCGGCCAGCAGTACTTCGGAAAAGCCCAGGATGACCGTCAGCGGGGTGCGCAGCTCGTGCGCCGCCGTGGAGATGAATTCGCTCTTCATCCGGTCCAGTTCCCGCTCCTGGCTGACGTCGCGCAGCAGGGTGATGACACCGGCGGCCTCGCCGTCCCGCTTTTTCACCAGGGCGGAAATGACCTGGATATTCATCTCCCGGCCATCCTTTTTGTTGACGTAGGCGAGCTCCAGCACCGCCGCCTCCCGGCCGCCCTCCTGCAGTTCGGAAAAATGCCCCTGGATGGCCCGGTTTTCAACCACGCTGTCGAGGGTCACCCCCCAGGCCTCCTGCTGGGTCACATCCAGCAGCGTCTCCGCCGAGGCGCTCATCAGCACGATACGCCCCTGCATGTCGGTAAAGACCAGGCCGTCGACCACCGACCTCAAAACCAGCTCGACCTTGTCCTTGGCCTCTTCGGCATCGGCCAGGGTTCTTTTCAGGGCCTCTTCGGCAAACCGGCGCGCGGTGACGTCGGTGATCAGCCCCTCGATGCAGAGCAGCTGGCCGTTTTTGTCCCAGACGCCGCGGCCGTGATCGAGCACCCATCGGCAAATGCCTCTGGCATCGAGGATGCGATATTCCATCTGGTAGGGCTGCTTAAGCTGCAGCCCGGTTTCCACCCAAGCCTTTACCGCGGGGAGGTCTTCGGCATGGACCAGGGCATCAAACCCCGCCCAGCGCCCGTCAAGAATTTCCCGGTCGCTGCAGCCGACCAGCTCCTGACATCCCTCGCTGACAAAAAGGAACCTTCTCTGGGCGTCGGCGCTGCAGCGGTAGGCCATCCCCGGAAGGTTGCTCATCAGGGTGGACAGCTGCCGCTCCCGCTCGCGAATCGATTCGGACATCAGCTGCAGGCTGGCGGAGAGTTCCTGGAATTCGCCGATATTGGCCTGCGGCCAGGCCACATCTTCTTCGCCGGCAGTCACCTGGCGGGCGTGCAGAATCAGGCCTTCGAACGCCCCGGCCATGCGGCGGCTCAGGTAAAAGGCGATGAGCACCGCGATCAGCAATGCCGACAACAGCCCGGCCAGGGTAATGCGCAGGGCGGTCCAGACGGCGTGATACGCCATTTCGGAAGGCTGCGCCACGAACACATGCCAGTCGAGAGCCGGGACATGGGTCAGACTCCCCAGCATCGAAAGCCCTTCGAATTCAAAGCGGCCATACACGCTGCCCTGGGCGGACAAGGCCTCTTTCACCAGGGGAAGATTCGAGATATTCAGCTGTTGTGCCGTATAATCCCCATCCTGATCGGCAACAATTTGGCCATGCCGATCGATGACCAGGATCAGCTGCTCCCCGTCAATGGCGATCTGCCGCAAAAAAATCGTAACCCTGCCCAGGTCGACTTCGCCGATCACCACCATCTCCTCGGTGGGGATGGCAAAGGCCACCGACAGTTTTCCCGAAATCAGCGAAAGGAAGACGTCTGACCAGGCCGGTTTCCGTTCCCGCACCGCCAGCTGAAAGAGCCGGTTCTGCGAAAGGTCGAGGCCGACCAGGTCCTGGCGCCGGGAGCGCTCCTTCTCAGCCAGGCCCACCGCAACGATCCGGCCGTCCTCGCCGGTGACATAGAGGGCCTCGATCGAGGGTGAAATTTCGACATGCGCGTCCAAAACATTCTGCAGCTCCCGCGGCTCCAGCCTTTGATTTTTCAGCAGCGAAGCGATCCCGATAGCATGACGCATGGGAGAGACCAGGTAGCTGTCGACTTTCGCGGCGATGGAACTGGCGAGCTGCGACTGGCGGGATTCAAGCTCCAGGTTGATCTGCGGCAGCAGCCAGAGAACAACCAGCAGACCGGCAATGAGAAAGGGCACGACAGCCACCAGGGCCGACTGCAGAAACAAAATCTGGCGCAACGGGCGTGCAGTCACTGGTTACTCCAGGGCCTGGTAGTGGCCATTGCGGATCACGGAAAAAAAGGCGGTTCGGTTGGTGTCGCCAAAACGATCAAAGGAAATCCGCTGCTGAACCCCGGCAAAATCGCCGAGGGCAAGAAGGGTCGATTTCAATGACTGGCCGGACGACCGCCGGGTCAGCCCTTCGAGTACGACCTGGGCGGCATCATACCCGGCCAGCCCGGCAAACCCGGGATTCTGGCCGAAACGCTGCTGATAGGCCGCAAGAAAATCCTGGTATTGCTGCGAATCATCGTCGCGATCGATGAAATGGGCAACGTAAATATGGTTCGATGCACTCCCGGCAAGCTCGATGAAGCGCTCGGTCGCAGCCCACTCGGCCAGGGCAATCGGCAGCTCGTCATTGGTCTTGCGGATCTGCTGGCAGATGAGCGCCGCATCGACAGAATTGGCGATTACCAGGGCAAAATCGGGGTCGTGTTCTAGCAGCTCCCAGACCATGTCGTAATAGGGGGTATCGGCCCCGGAAACAAACGTGCAGGTAGCCCGAATGGTACCGCCAAGCTTTTCGAATTCGGTACGAAAGTCGTTCAGCCAACTCTCCGCGTACGCTTTATTGGCCAGGTCGTACATCACCACCGCAGTGCGATGACCCAGCTGATCGAACTGAAAACGGGCGATTCGTTCAGCATTGGTGCGGGTGTCGGAAACAACCCGAAAGTAATAGTCGTCAAGGCCGGTCAGCTCGGCGGCATTCGCCGTCGGGCTGACCAGCAGGGTCTTCGCCTCGTTCGCCAGGGGAACCATGGCCATGGCCATGCTGCTGGTCATCGGCCCGATAACGGCCTCGACCTGCTCTTGCAGCAGTTTTTCCATCACGTATTTGGCCACCTCGGGATCCTGTTCGTCATCCCTGACGATCAACGTCACCAGCCGCCCATGGATACCGCCGGCCGCGTTTCTCTGCTCGATCGCCAGCATGACGCCGTTGCGCCCCGACACCCCCAGGTCGGCCACCCGCCCGCTCAGCCCGCCGACAAACCCGAGCTTGATCGGCGGATCCGGCTTGCAGGCGGCGAATCCGCCGATTGCGGCGGTTAGAGCGATTGCGCAAAAGAAACCGCGCCAGGACATCGTTTTCCTCCAGCAACAGGCGTAAAGACGACTAGACCATAGTAATTATGACAAAATTAAACGTTTTTACCAGAACAGAAAGGCCGAGAAAACAACAGGACAGGCGCCGGGGTCAGCCTTCCTGGGGCATTACCAGCCGGGCCACCCGCTTGCACAGGGAGTAGATCCGGTTGAAGCGATCGATGATCTCGAATTCGATCCGCAAGGTCGCCAGCCGGGTCTCTTCACTCCCGGCCAGGCTTTGCGCCTGGCGGCGCAGGGCGGCATCGACCCGGTTGCGGATCTGCTGCTTCAGGGCCAGCACCTGCCGGGCCGCCTGCAGGTCATTCTGGGAAACGGCCCGCACCACCGTTTCCAGGGCCAGGGCGACATCTTCGTGCAAGGCGTTCAGCAGCGGCCACATGGTCGCGCTGGGGTGCAGCTCCTCGAGCACCATCTTCTGCCCCAGGGTCACCAGGTCCTTCTCGATCAGATCGCCGATCCCCTCGAAATGGTCGGCGGCGTGGCTGAGCAGAAAGAACTCGGCCTGCTCCGTCTCGGTCAGCGACTGCTTGGCCAGGCGGCTGAGATAGCGGGTGACTTCAGCGTGCAGGAGGTCGGCGGCGTCATCCATACTGGCCACCTCGACCAGCAGCCTGCGGTTGCGGGATTTGAGCGCGATTCGGATCTGGGCCAGCATCAGCTGAAGCTGCACACCGAGATGACCGATTTCGGGACGTACCAGTCCGAGCGCCAGCGACGGCGTCGAGAGCAGTCCGTCGTCGAGGTACTTGGGACGGATGACCGGCTCCCGCTCCCGGCGGGGCCGGTCGGGAACCAGGCGGGTCACCAGGCGCGCCAGGGGTCCGGTGAAGCCGATGAATACCAGGGTATTGGCCACGTTGAACAAGGTATTGGCATTGGCGATCTGGCGCGGGGTCTCGGACGCCATCCTCGCCAGCCCGGTGAGGTCGGGATGCGCCGGCGACAGCAGCGCCGCCAGCTCGGCCAGGCGGTCGATGAACCCGAGCCAGAGCAGCACCCCGGCGACGTTGAAAATCACGTGCACGGTCGCCGCCCGCACCGCGTTGCGCGGCTTGCCCAAAGAAGCCAGCAGGGCCGTAATACAGGTGCCGACATTGGCCCCCAGGGCCAGGGCGATCCCCGCCGGCAGGGAGATGAACCCCTGGCTGGCCATGACAATGACGATACCGGTTGTGGCGGAAGAGGATTGCACCAGGGCGGTGAACAGGCCGCCGACGGCAATGCCGACGACGGGAGTTTCCATGCGCATCATGAAATCGAGAAAGGGCGGATAGGAACGCAGCGGCGCCATCGCCTCGCTCATCACGTTCATGCCGTAAAAGACCAGTCCCAGCCCCATGATGATGCCGCCATAAGTGCGGCTGCGTTCGTGGCGGGAGGCGAAGAGCAGGGCAAAACCGACGGCGATGAGCAGCAGCGCCAGCTTGGTCACCTTGAAGGCGACGATCTGGGCGGTGATGGTGGTGCCGATGTTGGCCCCCATGATCACCCCGATCGACTGCCCGAGCGACATCAGGCCGGCACTGACGAAACCGACCACCAGCACCGTGGTCACCGAGGACGACTGGATCACCGACGTCACCAGGGCGCCGGTGAAAGCGCCGGTAAAGCGGTTGCCGGTGAGTTTCTCCAGCACGAATTTCATCCGCTCGCCGGCCGCCGCCTTGAGCGCCTCGGTCATTTTCTCCATGCCGTAGAGAAACAGGGCCAGCCCGCCGAACAGGCCCATGCTCATCAGCGGCCATTCAAAACCGGCCTCGGCGGTGGCCGCACCAAGCGCCGATACCGGCAGGATCGACAACAGCAGCGCAATATATACCGCTTGAAAAGTTCTCATAACACCCCGGAGATGAATATTCATTCCAATTTAATGATAACCGATCCTCTCCACGGGTGCAAAAATCACCTCTATCCAGAGCCCCCCCTGCAGCAAAACAGCAATCACTGCAAAAGAGGTTTCACAGATTCGCAGGCAGGACAATAAGACCTGAGACGGATACATCATCCCCTTGCCATATTCCATGGGCAGAGACTCCACTCCACCAACAGCATGACGCAGTGGGAATCGTAAACAAACGACTTGAACATTTGACCTTATCCAGTAGAGTCTTAATCGGCATTGACTTTACTCCATACTGTCCGGATGATTTGGGGGGAAACCATCTTAACCGTCCATGAAATGCAACCCTCTATTTATCTGAGAAATCTCTGTCGACCCGTCCCCGTAATTGTCGCCGTTTGCGTGATCCCCTTACACCCTTGAACCGAAAAATGTCCATGTCAATCACTGTCGCAAGGGAGTATCAACATGGTCAAAAAATCCTTTCCGCTGTCCAAGGTCTACGGATTGCTCGAACCGGGGCCGGTCGTCTTGCTCACGACCGCCGGCGCTGGACGCGCAAACGTCATGACCATGTCGTGGCACACCATGATGGAGTTTGAACCGCCACTGGTAGGCTGTGTCATCAGCAACCGCAATTATTCGTTCGACCTGCTGAAAGAGTCCAACGAATGCGTCATCAGCATCCCCACCGTTGAAATCGCCGAAAAGGTCGTGGCTTGCGGCAACACCTCGGGTTTAAAAATAGACAAGTTCGCAGCGTTTTCACTTGCTCCCAGGCCGGCAGAACAAGTCGAAGCTCCTCTGATCGACGATTGCTATGCCAATCTCGAATGCCGAGTCGCCGACACAGGCATGGTCGACAGGTATTGCCTGTTTGTCCTTGAGGTCATCGCGGCGTGGATCGACCCGGCGGTTAAAAACCCGCAAACGATTCATCACCTGGGAAGCGGTAATTTCATGGTGGCCGGCGACAGGATTAAACTGAAATCGAGGATGAAGTAGCCCCCCTGCTGTTTCGGCTCCGCGGCTTTCTAGTTGTGAACACTGCCATGCCTTGCATCCCAAGCGCTTTCTTGCATTGGGCTGTATCGGTGTTATGTATTAATGATTAAGACAACAAATCAAAGGAAGGGATGTCATGGCACGAACTCTTTACGAACGGCTGGGCGGTGCCGAGGGCATTGCTCGTCTCGTCGATGACGCCGTAGGCGCGCACCTGGAAAATCCCGCGGTAAAACCCAGGTTCGAGCATGCGAGGGATATTGACCATGCGAAGCGGATGTCGGTCGAGTTTTTTTGTGCCGGGGCGGGTGGGCCCGAGATCTACACGGGCAGAGACATGCTCACCACGCACAGGGGGATGAACATCTCGGAACAGGAGTTTCTCGCGGTAGTGGATGATATCCTGGGAGCCATGGCAAAGAACCAGTATGGCGATACCGAGAAGAAAGATGTGCTTGCCATTCTCTATTCCCTCAAAGGCGCGATCATTCGGGTGTAAAATATCAAGCCTGCAGATTAAGCTTGCTGCCACAGCCCATAGCTCAGCGATCCGAACAAAAATAGCCGGCCCCCCGCAAAGGGGACCGGCTCTTTTATTTGAGCAACGTGCTGTTTAGCCGAGAACAACCAGCAGGTCGCCCTGCTGCACCTGCTCCCCTTCTTTAACGAGGAGCTCTTTGACTACGCCGTCTTCCCTGGCCTTGACGTTGGTCTCCATCTTCATCGCCTCGGTCGAAAGCAGGGTTTCGCCGGACTTGACCTCGTCGCCGATATTAACCAGCAGCTTGAACACCTTGCCCGGCATCGGCGCGCCGATCTGCTTGCTGTCGTCGGGGTCGGCCTTGCGGTGCTCGGCCACGTCGGACTCGACCGAGGTATCCTTGATCGTCACCTGGCGCGGTTCGCCGTTGAGTTCGAAGTAGATGTGCCGGGTGCCGTCGGGATGCAGGCTGCCGACGGCATTGAGCTTGATAATCAGGGTCTTGCCCGACTCGATCTCGAAGCTGATTTCTTCGCCGACCTCGGGGCCGTAGAAGAAGAACGGCGTCGGGATTTTGGACAGGTCGCTGTATTCCTGGCGCTCGCGGTCAAAGGTTTCGTAAACACCGGGATAGAGGACCGCCGAGAGCACGTCGCGGTCATTGACCGGGTGGCCCAGCTTCTTCTCCAGCTCGGCCTTCTTGGCGCCGAAATCGACCGGCTCGAGCAGTTCACCGGGGCGGCAGGTAAGCGGCTTCTCGTCCTTCAGGATGATCTTCTGCAGGGCGGCCGGGAAGCCCCCGACCGGCTGGCCGATCATCCCCTTGAAGAAGTCGATGACCCCCTGCGGAAAGGTGTAGCTCATGCCACGGGAGAGAACGTCTGCGGGCTCGAGGTTGTTCTGAATCATGAACATGGCCATGTCGCCGACGATCTTCGACGAGGGGGTGACCTTGATCACGTCGCCGAACATGTCGTTGACCTTGCGGTACATCTCCTTGCACTCTTCCCAGCGATGGCCGAGACCGAGGCCTTCGACCTGCGGCTTGTAGTTGGAGTACTGACCGCCGGGAATCTCGTGATGGTACACCTGGGCGGTGCCGCTGCGCAGCTCGGACTCGAAGGGGGCGTAATAGGTGCGCACCGTCTCCCAATAGTTGGTCAGCTGCTGAATCCCCTGCTGATCGAGGCGGGGATCCCAGATGGTACCCTCAAGAGCCGCCAGCAGGGCGTTCATATTGGGCTGGGAGGTCAGGCCGGAAACCGACGAGAGCGCCGTGTCGACGATATCGACCCCGGCCTGGGCGGCCATCATCAGCATCGCCCCGCCGTTACTGGAGGTGTCGTGAGTGTGCAGGTGGATCGGGATGCCGATCTCGTTCTTCAGGGTGCGGATCAGCTTCTCGGCGGCAAAGGGCTTGAGCAGGCCGGCCATGTCCTTGATCGCAAGGATGTGGGCGCCCATCTTTTCGAGCTCTTTGGCCAGGTTGACGTAGTATTTAAGGGGATACTTGTCCCGCTTGGGATCGAGGATATCCCCGGTGTAGCACATGGCCGCTTCGCAGATGGCGTTGTTCTTGCGCACCGCGTCCATGGCCACGGTCATCCCCTTGGTCCAGTTCAGCGAATCGAAGACGCGGAAGATGTCGATGCCGCCCTCGGCCGCCTTGGCGACGAACCCTTCGACCACGTTGTCCGGGTAGTTGGTATACCCGACCGCGTTGGATCCGCGCAGCAGCATCTGGAAGAGGATGTTGGGGATTTTCTGACGCAGGCGGTCAAGGCGCTCCCAGGGGTCTTCCTTGAGGAAACGCATGGAGACGTCGTAGGTGGCGCCGCCCCACATCTCGAGGGAGAAGAGGTTGCCGCCGAGAAAACTGGTGGCCTCGGCGATGCGCTCGAGGTCATAGGTGCGGAAGCGGGTGGCCATCAGCGACTGGTGGGCGTCACGCATGGTGGTGTCGGTGATCAGCAGCTTGCGCTCCTTGAGCGCCCAATTGGCGAGCCCTTCGGGGCCCTTTTCGAGCAGGATGTCGCGGCTGCCGCGGGGACGCACCGCGTCGAAGGGGATCTCCGGAATATCGGCCTCGCGCAGATCACTGGAGCGCAGCGGCACCTTGATGCCGGGATAGCCGTTGACCACGGTGTGGCCGATAAACTTGAGCAGCTTGTTGGCGCGGTCCTTCTTTTCGCGGATCTTGAAGAGTTCCGGATGAGAGTCGAGATAGGAGGTGTCGCACTGGCCGGCCAGGAAGGTCGGGTGGGTGATGACATTTTCAAGAAAACCGATATTGGTCTTCACCCCGCGGATGCGGAATTCCTGCAGCGCCCGGTGCATGGAACGGGCGGCGGTATGGAAATTGAGCCCCCAGGTCGAGATCTTGACCAGCATCGAATCGTAATGCGGGGTAATCTGGGCCCCCGAGTAGGCATTGCCGGCATCGAGGCGCACACCGAAACCGGCGGCGCTGCGGTAGACCTTGAGGGTGCCGAAGTCGGGGGCAAAGTTGTTGGCCGGGTCTTCGGTGGTCACCCGGCACTGGATGGCGCTGCCGCGCAGCTCAATATCGGCCTGGCTGGTTACGCCGATCTCCGGATCGGAGAGCTTGTAGCCTTCGGCCACCCGGATCTGGGTCTGCACCAGGTTGCGGCCGGTGATCATCTCGGTCACCGTGTGCTCGACCTGGATGCGCGGGTTGGTTTCGATGAAGTAGAAATTCTGATCCTTGTCCATCAGAAATTCGACCGTTCCGGCGTTGATGTAGCCGACGCTCTGGGTAATCTTCAGCGCCATGGCGCAGACTTCTTCTCGCTTCTCCGGGGTCAGGGTCGGCGACGGAGCCAGCTCGATCACCTTCTGGTGGCGGCGCTGGATGGAGCAGTCACGCTCGAAGTAGTGGACGATGTTGCCGTGTTTGTCGCCCATGATCTGCACTTCGATGTGCTTGGGTTTTTCGAGGTATTTCTCGATGAAGACCGTAGCATTGCCGAAGGAGGCCTTGGCCTCGGAAGCCGCCGACTTCAGCCCCTCGAGCAGTTCTTTCTGGTTGTAAGCAACGCGCATGCCGCGCCCGCCGCCGCCCGCCGCCGCCTTGACGATCACCGGGTAGCCGCAGGTTTTCACGAAAATCAGCGCCTCTTCCTCGCTGGTGACCGGCTTTTCGGTGCCGGGAACGACCGGAACTCCGGCGGCGATGGCGACCTTGCGGGCCGCCACCTTGTCGCCAAGCTGGCGCTGAATGTCGGCGTTGGGGCCGATGAACGCGATCCCCGCGCGTTCACAGGCCTCGGCAAATTCAGGATTTTCAGACAGGAACCCGTAGCCGGGGTGGATGGCGTCCACCTCTTTCTTGCGGGCCAGGTCGATGATTTCGTCGATCCCCAGGTAGGCATCGATCGGCCCCTTGCCCCGCCCGACCAGGTAAGCTTCGTCGGCCTTGTAGCGGTGCAGGGTAATCTTGTCTTCTTCCGAGTAGATCGCGACCGTCTTGATCCCCAGTTCGGTACACGCCCGGAAAATGCGAATCGCGATCTCGCCACGATTCGCCGCCATGATCTTCTTGAATTTGCGGACTTCCATCAAACCTCCTCCAGGGGCTGCATCCCCACGCAGCCAGAATAACGTTTACTAAAAATAAAACACTTACAGCAGTGCTTAAACTTTTAGTCAAATTGAATTTTTTTTGCAATTCTAAATATTTAGCACGACATTACGAATGTAAACATCTAAACAAATATCCAACAGACTTGTCAATATGAAATAACGTTCTAATTTATAAAGTATTGTATTTACAGCAGCAAAAAAATCTTTCT
The DNA here is from genome assembly GCF_041583255.1 of Trichloromonas sp. Lineage (NCBI taxonomy): Bacteria > Pseudomonadati > Thermodesulfobacteriota > Desulfuromonadia > Desulfuromonadales > Trichloromonadaceae > Trichloromonas > Trichloromonas sp. The sequence continues at coordinate 24,296 of NZ_JBFHGD010000005.1, forward strand.
TCGCGGAAGTTCCCATATTTCGCAAGAAGTGAAAAAGGCTTTTCCTTGCCGCTGCGAGCGGCAAAGCTACTCCTTGTCAGCCATTTTTTTATCCAGGAACGGCTGGATCAGGTCGATCGGCACCGGGAAAATGATCGTGGAATTCTTTTCCGTGGCCACTTCGGTCAGGGTCTGCAGAAAACGCAGCTGCAGGGCACCGGATTCGGAGGAAAGAACCCCCGCCGCATCGGCCAGTTTCTGCGAGGCCTGGAATTCCCCCAGTGCATGAATGACCTTGGAGCGCCGCTCCCGCTCGGCTTCGGCCTGCCGGGCCATGGCCCGCTGCATCTCGACTGGCAGATCAACATGCTTGATCTCGACATTGGAGACCTTGACCCCCCAGGGGTCGGTCTGGCGGTCGAGGATCTCCTGCAGGTGCTGGTTGATCCGTTCCCGCTCGGCCAGCAGCTCGTCGAGCTCGGCCTGCCCCAGAACGCTGCGCAGCGAGGTCTGGGCCAGCTGGCTGGTAGCGTAAAGGTAATTTTCTACCTCGATCAGGGCCTTGTCCGGCGAGAGCACGCGAAAATAGACCACCGCGTTGACCTTGACCGAGACATTGTCCTTGGTGATCACGTCCTGCGGCGGCACATCCATGACCACGGTGCGCAGACTGACCTTGATCAGCTTGTCGACCACCGGAATGATGAACCGCAGCCCCGGCCCCTTGACCGAAGAATACCGGCCGAGCCGGAATATCACGCCGCGCTCGTATTCGAACAGCACCCGCACGGCACTGCCGACAATCCCCAACAGCAGAGCGGCGATTATCACCCACAGAACCAGGTCGTCAGGAATCATCATGAAGCCTCCTCTTCGCTTTGTTTAAGCCCGGCTGCCGTTTTCGATCTTTCGACCGCAACGACTTCAAGGCGCAGGTTTGCATCGACCCGCACGACCCTGACCTCGGCATCCTTGGCGATCGGTTGCGCCGACCGCGCATCCCAGTATTCGCCATGGACGAACACCCGCCCTTCCGGGTCGAGCTCGGTCACTGCCCGGCCCCGCTCGCCGGCCATCCCTTCGAGACCGGAGACAAACCGGGTCTTCTGGGTGCGCACGACGAAATAGAGAACCAGGGCGAACAGGCCGCTGCTGACCAGCACCGTTGCGGCAATCACCCGGCGGGAAATCTGCAGATAGGGCACCGGGCTGTCGATCAGCATCAGCGACCCCAGGGTCATGGCCACCATCCCCCCGATGGTGAGCATGCCGTAGGAAACCACCTTGATTTCAAGGACAAACAGCACGATGGCCAGCAGTATGAGCAGTACGCCGACGTAATTGACCGGCAGGGTCTGAAAGGCGAACAGGGCCAGCAGCAGGGCGATGGCGCCCACGGCCCCCGGCAGAATCACCCCGGGTTGGGAGATTTCGAAAAAGATTCCGAGCATGCCGAGCATCAGCAGCAGGTAGGCAACGTTGGGATTGCTCAGGGAAGCGAGGATCTGCTGGCGCCAGTTCATCTGCGCTTCGACCAGTATGGCGCCGCGGGTCTGCAGGACCAGCAGCTGCCCTTCCCTCAGGTAGTTCCGGCCATCGAGCTCGGTCAGCATTTCCTCACGGTTCTCCGCAATCAGGTCGATCACCTTCAGCTCGAGCGCCGCGGAAGCCTGGGTGGAAATACTCTCGCGGACGATGCTTTCGGCCCACTCGACGTTGCGTCCGCGTTTTTCGGCCAGGCTGCGGGCGTAGGCCACGGCATCATTGACCACCTTGCCCATCATGACCTCGTCCTGGCCGGAAGGCCCTGCTCCGGTGCCGATCGCGACCGGATGGGCGGCGCCCAGGTTGGTTCCCGGTGCCATCACGGCAAAATCGGCGGCCAGGGTGATCAGCGCCCCGGCCGACGCCGCCCTCGCCCCGGCCGGGCTGACATAGACGATTACCGGGATCTTCGACCCAAGGATTCCCTGGATCATTGTACGCATGGCGGTATCGAGGCCGCCGGGGGTGTCGAGTTCGAGCAAAAAGGCCCTGGCCGGCAGCGCGTTGGCCGCGATCAGTTCGGTGGTGACAAAATCGGCCTGCACCGGGCTGATCACGTCGGCAACCCGGACCACGCGAATCACTTCAGCGGCGTCTTCGGCTCGCGGCGCCTGGGGAAATGCCAGCAGCAGCGAAAAGAGCAGCAGGATGCAGAGCGCTTGAATTCTCATAAGAAAAGATTATCCGAGTTCTATGAACTGTCAAACCGGCACAATTACGGGTCATTACGACCACGGCAGGCAATTTACTTGCTCATGAAACAAGAACATGCTAAAACGCTGATTCGTCAAAGAAATGACGGCGCCAATTTCCTGCCACAGGAGATGCCATGAAAAATCCTTCCCAGATCCTGGTCATCGACGACGAAAAGAGCAATCGCGAGGCCCTGACCCTGCTGCTGCAGAGCGCCGGCTACCAGGTCCGGGCGGCGGGTTCCGGCGAAGAGGCGCTGACCATCCTGCAGCAGACCCCCTTCGAAATCGTCATCACCGACCTCTTCCTCCCCGGCGTCAGCGGCATCGACATCCTGAAGCAGGTCAAGAACGACTCCCCCTACACCAACGTCATCGTCATCACCGGGCAGGCCTCGGCGGAAACCGCGGTCGAAGCCATGAAGGCGGGGGCCTTCGACTACATCACCAAGCCGTTCAATTTCGAAAAGCTCAAGGTACAGATCGCCAAGGCCATGGAAAAAAGCCGGCTGGTGGCGGAAAACCTGTACCTGCGCCAGCAGCTGCGCGGCAAATACAAATTTGACAACATCATCGGCAACAGCAGTGCCATGCAGCAGGTCTTCGCCCGGATGGAACGGATCGTCCACACCGATTCGACCATCCTCATCCTCGGCGATTCGGGCACCGGCAAGGAGCTGGTCGCCAAGGCCATTCATTACAACGGCGCCCGCAAGGACAAGCCGTTCATGGCCATCAACTGCGGCGCGATCCCGGCCGAGCTGCTCGAAAGCGAGCTGTTCGGCCACGTGCGCGGCTCGTTCACCGGCGCCATCGCCGACAAGCCGGGCAAATTCGAACTGGCCAACAACGGCACCATCTTTCTCGACGAGATCGGCACCATGCCCCACCACCTGCAGATGAAACTGCTGCGGGTGCTGCAGGAGCACGAGATCGAACGGGTCGGCTCAGGCAAGAAGATCAAACTCAACGTCAGGGTCATCTCGGCGACCAACGCCGATCTCGAAGACGAAGTCAAACTGGGAAACTTTCGTGAAGACCTCTACTACCGCCTGAACGTCATTCCCATCCATCTCCCTCCCGTTCGCGACCGCCGCGAGGATATCCCCTTGCTGGCCCGGCATTTTCTGCAGAGCAGCTGCAAATCGATGAACCGGCCGCTGATGACGATTTCTGCTGAAGCCATGAAAAGCCTGCAGAATTACGACTGGCCCGGCAACGTGCGGGAGATGGAAAATGTCCTCGAACGGACTGTAGCCCTCACGGAGCACGAGACCATCGATGTCAGCGACCTGCCGCCCAATATCACGGCGCAATCCGCCCTCGATGAAGCCGCCGGGGTCAACTGTCCCAGGGTTTCCGCCGACGGCGTGAACATGCCGGCCACCATCGAAACCATCGAGCGATCGATGATTCGCGAGGCGATGGACCTGGCCGGAGGGGTTAAAGCGCGGGCGGCGTCCCTGCTGTCGATCAACCGAACGACCCTGGTGGAAAAGATAAAACGTCTCAAACTGGATTTTTAATCCGGCTCCCGAAAAAGAGCTCATCCGCTGTGCACAAGGAGGATTTAATGGATTTTTCCGCGGACGGGTTCTCGACAACCAGCCATAAGATCATCGAGCAGGCGTCATCCTGGCTGAGCATCTAAGGCATGAAGGTGATCGGCTCCCTGCTGTTCCTGATGTTCGGTCTCTGGGCGGCCAGAATCCTGACCCGGCTGACCCTCGACCGGGAGGGGATCGAGATCCCTTTCCAGCAGCGGACCATCCACCTGCACCAGGCCTCCCGGTGATTCAGCAAAAGAGCAATAAAAAAGGCGCCGTCACGGCGCCTTTTTAAGGTTGTTTCATTGCACTAAAATTCCCCGTTGTCTTTAACCGGCAGCCATTATACCGAGGTAGGCCGGTAAGCCGAACAGCTACCTCTCTGATCCAGCCTGATGGCCGGCTCTCCCGGAGCCACATTTCGGCGGCACCGGCCGCCTTCATTGTACTTGCACCGGGCACTGCACACCACGTGTACCATGATCGCACCTCCTCCAAAGGTTAACTTCTGTTCATTTTTTGATTTAACCATACCTTGAAACAAAAGGAAAGAACTTCGAAGGGAATATTTAGGGCGCACGGAAGACTAGGGTCTGAGTCGCAGCTGATGGGCTGCGGTAAAAAAGGAGCGGTACCCCAGCAGCAGGATAAGAAAGGAGGTCACGGCGACGCTGGCCGTGATCACGCACATGATGGCGATCTGGTAGCGCACCGCCAGCAGCGGCTCGGTGCCGGAAAGGATCTGGCCGGTCATCATGCCGGGCAAAAAGACGAGTCCCATCGTTGCCATGGCGTTGACGGACGGGATCAGGGCGGCCCGAAAAGCGCTGCGAACCGCGTCGGCCGCAGCCTGGCGCGAGGTCGCACCGAGGCAGAGGGAGGTCTCGATTTCCTGCTTCCGCTCCTTCATCTCGGCGGCGAGGCGTTCGGCAGCCAGGCTGGCTCCGGTCATCGAATTGCCGATGATCATTCCGGCCAGCGGAATCAGGTAGCGGGGATCGTACCAGGGGGTCAGCCCGACCACCAGGATGCAGAAAAAGAAGGTGGCCCCGCCGCAGCCGGTGAACATGGCCAGCCCCACCACCTGGTAAAAGCGGGGCATCTTCTCCTTGACCCGCGCCCCGACCGCCTGCACGGCGAAACCGCCCATAATCACCAGGATCAGCAGCACCGGCCATGGGCTGGCAATGGCAAAGACCATTTTCAACAGATAGCCGACCACCAGCAACTGCACGATCATCCGCAGCGACGACCAGAGCAGGTCCCGTTCCTGGCCGATGCGGTTGAAGCGGGCCAGGCCGACCGCGATCAGGACCAGGCCGTAGACCAGCACCAGGTCGATAATAGTGAGATCGATCACGCTACCTGTCATGGCCATTCTCCTGGAGATCGGCAGGTGAAGCGAGGAAGTTCTTCAAGGCCTCGCTGCGCGGGCTGGCAAAGAGGCTGGCCGCCGTCCCCGATTCGACGATCCGACCGGCGTCGAGAAAGGCGGCCTGATCGGCCACCCGCTGGGCCAGGCGCAGATCGTGGGTCAGCATCAGAACGCTGAGCTGCCGCTGGCGGCAGATCTCCTGCAGGGTGCGGCCGAGCTGGTCGGCGGTAGGACGGTCAAGGGCGCTGGTCGGCTCGTCGAGCACCAGCAGGCCGGGACCTGTTAGCAGGACGCGGGCCAGGCTGACCCGCTGCTGCTGGCCGACGGAAAGGGAGCGGGCCTGGCGGACGAGAAGCTCGGCGGACAGCCGGCAGAGTTCAAGAACCTGGAGAAGGCCGGGATCATCTGCCGCCGGTGCCGGCTCGCCGCGAAAAACAAAGGCCCGCTGCAGGTTGTCCAGCACCGTCCCCTCGTACATGAACGGCACCTGCAGCACAACGCCGACGCGGCGGCGCAGCTGCAGCGGGTCGATGGCGGCAATATCGGTGCCGGACAAAAGAATCCGCCCCGACGACGGGTCTTCGAGCCGGTTAAGCAGGCGCAGCAGAGTGCTCTTGCCGCCGCCGGAAGGGCCGACCACGACCGACAGCAGGCCGGCCGGCACCTCGAGACTGACCCCGCGCAGGATGTCGACCGGCTGGCCGGAGGCGTCCTGCCGGGTCTTGCGGACCTCTTCGATGCTGAGGGTTTCGCCGCGAGCTGTCATCATCAGCCGATCCGGGATTCGCGCAGTCGCTTGATCACCTGCTTCATGTCCTCCCAGACTTCCCGCTTGGCCGCCGGGGTGCGCAGCAGATAAGCCGGATGGTAGGTGGGCAGCAGGTCAATCCCCTGGTACTGGTGCCATTTGCCGCGCAGGCTGCTGATGGCGGCCTGGTCGTCCAGCAGGCTCTGGGCGGCAAACCGGCCGAGGGTGACGATCACCTCCGGCTCGATGGCGGCCAGCTGGCGCCTGAGGAACGGTTCGCAGGGGGCGATCTCCTCGGGCAGCGGGTCGCGGTTGCCGGGGGGCCGGCATTTCACCACGTTGCAGATATAGACATCCTCCCGGGCCAGCCCCATGGCGAAGAGGATGCGGTCGAGCAGGCGCCCGGCCTCGCCGACAAACGGTTCGCCCTGTTCGTCCTCTTCTCGGCCCGGCGCTTCGCCGACGAAAACCACCCGCGCATGGGGGTTGCCCACCCCGAACACGACCTGTTTGCGACCGCGGCACAGGGGGCAACGCTGGCAGTCGCCGAGGTCGGCACGGATTTCGTCGAGGGTTTCGGCCCGGCAGACGGCAGACCCGCCCCGGTCGATCCCGCACACGTCCGGAGGACAGGGGGGGAGCTCGGCGGGCAGCTCGGCCACCGGTACCGCGGTCACGCCGAGGTTGCGCAGATCTTCAAAAAAACTGCGGGACTGGGCGAGGGCTTCTTGCAATTCCTGCTTCAGGTTCTCTGGCATTAGTCCTTTACTTAGCGGCTGGGAAGAATTACTCTAAATACAAAATCAGCTTGAGATGCCTATGTTATTATCCTGCCTTTTATTTGCCATACTGCTCGTCCTGGCTCCCGCCGAGGCCTTCGCCTGGGGGATCGGGATCCACCTCCAGCTCGGTTCGCACATCCTGGCCAACCTGGAGGCCTTGCCGCCGATGCTGCAGACCCTGCTCAGCGCCCACCCCCAGGACTACCTGTACGGCTGCATCAGCGCCGACATCACCCTCGGCAAGAAATTCACCCACTACCTGCAGCATTGCCATTCCTGGCGCATGGGTCGCAAAGTGCTCGACACCGCCCGCAGCGCGCCCCAGAAGGCCTGCGCTTACGGCTACCTGAGCCATCTGGCCGCCGACACCATCGCCCACTCGTACTTCGTCCCCTTCAAGATGGTGCGCACCTTCAACACCGTGTTGCTCAAGCACGCCTACTGGGAAGTGCGCAGCGAAGCCCATGTGCCGCCGGAAACCTGGGCCCTGGCCCGCACCATCGCCCGCCGCCGCTTCAACGACAACGATACCCTGCTGCGCGGAGTCCTTTCCGACACCATCTTCTCGTTTGCCACCAACAAGCGCCTGTTCAACTCGCTGCTGCTGCTCAACCGCCTGCAGCAATGGCAGAAAATGCTCCGTTCCCTGGATCAGTCGTCGAAATGGACCCTCAACGCCGCCGACCAGGAGGAGTATATGGTCCTGGCCAGGGAAGCGGGGCTGAGCATCCTCTGCCACATGGAGGCGAGCCCGTACTGGAAAGCCGACCCGACCGGGGAAAGAGCCCTCAACGCCGCCAAGATGATCCGCAAGAATCTCAACATGCTCTGGCTGGACGGCAAACTCCCCGAGAAAGACGGCGAGGCCATCCTCGCTGACCTGCGCCCCCGCTTCCGCGAGGGAATCACCCGCCCCGACGACCTGCTGGAACTCCTCTCGGCCTATTAATCAAACCACCCGGAGCGCGGCCAGCGGCGCCTCTACGCCGTTGGTTTACGCAGGCGGGCGATGCGGTCGAGCAGCTGCCAGGCCACTTCGCTTTTGCTGAGCAGGGGCAGCTCCTCGCTGCTGCCGTCGCGATACAACAGGCGCACGGCGTTGGTATCGACATCGAAGCCGGCGTCGCTGCGGCTGACGTCGTTGGCGACGATCAGGTCGAGGTTCTTGCTTTCCAGCTTCTTGCGGGCATTTTCCACCAGGTCGGCCGTCTCGGCGGCAAACCCGACCAGCAGCTGGGTCATTTTGCGCTCTCCCAGTTCAGCCAGGATGTCGGGGTTTTTCTCGAGCGCCAGGTCCAGCTGTTCCGCCGGCCCCTTCTTGATCTTCTGCCCGCAGCGCACGGCCGGACGGTAGTCGGCCACGGCAGCCGACTTGATCACCACCGTCGCCTCTGCCAGCCGATCCATCACCGTCTCACGCATCTGCACCGCACTGACCACCTTCACCAACTCCACCCCGCAAGGCACAGGCAAGGCAGCCGGACCGCTCACCAGGATGACCCGGGCGCCGCGCTGATAAGCGGCGCGGGCGATGGCGTAACCCATCTTGCCGGACGAGTAGTTGCTCAGGTAGCGCACCGGGTCGAGCTCCTCGCGGGTCGGTCCGGCCGTCACCAGCAGCGTTTCCCCGGCCAGATCCTGGGGGCTGAGCAGCCGCAGGGCTTGTTCGAGAACCGCCGAAGGCTCGGGCATCTTCCCCTTTCCTTCCCAGCCGCAGGCCAGGTAGCCGGTGACCGGCTCGAGGAAGTGGTAGCCGAATCCCGCCAGTTTTTCCTGGTTGGCCCGGTAGAGGGGGTTCTCGTACATGTTGACGTTCATCGCCGGCACGAAGAGCACCGGCGCCTTGGTCGCCATCAGGGTTGTGCTCAGCAGATCGTCGGCCAGCCCGCCGGCGACCTTGCCGATGATATTGGCGGTGGCCGGCGCAACCACCACCAGGTCGGCCCGGTCGGCCAGGGAAATGTGGCCGATCTCCCGCTCCTGGTAGAGGTTGAACAGCTCGGTATGCACCGGGTTGCCGGAGAGGGTCTGAAAGGTCAGCGGGGTGACGAATTCGCAGGCGCTTTTGGTCATCACCACGAAGACCTCGGCCCCGGCCTTGACGAACAGGCGCAGCAGCTCGACGGCCTTGTAGGCGGCAATCCCCCCGGAGACCCCGAGGACGATGGTCTTTTCCTTCAGCATAAGCGACTCCCTCTCCTGAAAGGCCCCGAAGCGGTCAGTCGAAACCGACAAACGGATTGCTGCGTTTTTCTTCGCCGATGGTGGTATCCGGTCCGTGCCCCGGATGGACCCGGGTCTCTTCGGGCAAGACCAGCAGCTGTTTGCGGACGCCGTCGATCAGGGTGTCATGATCACCGCCCGGCAGGTCGGTACGTCCCACCGAACCGGCAAACAGGGAATCCCCGGAAAAGAGGTGGCCGCCGACCAGCAGACAGATTCCGCCCGGCGAATGCCCCGGGGTATGCAGAACCGACACCTCCAGTTCGCCCACCCAAAAGCGGTCGCCTCCGGCCAGGGTGCGGGAGGGCGGCGGCGATGCGGTAGTGTTCAAGCCGTACAGAGCCGCATGCTGGATCGCGTTGGCCATCAGCGGGACATCTTTTTCATGGATCAGCAGTTCGGCCCCGGTCGCCTCGACCAGCAGCCGGTTGGCGCCGATATGATCGAAATGACCGTGGGTGTTGACCACGGTTTTGAGCAGCAGCTTTTCCTGGCGCAGAAGGTCGAGAATCTTCTGTCCATCGTCACCGGGATCGACCACCATCGCTTCGCGGGTCTTGCTGCAGCCGACGATGAAACAGTTGACCTGCAACGGCCCGACAGGCAATGCCTTGATCAGCATGTCACTCACTCCTTCTCGTTATCTTCAGCAGAAAACAGGTCGAGACTCTTCCCCTTGAGCTGGTCGGCCAGGGTAAAACCGAAACCCCGCCGGGGCGGCTCCTTGTCACGGGGACGCTCCGACGCCCTGGGCGAGGGCGGCGGCACCGGTTTCTCCTCTGCGGCAACGGCCGGCGCCGGGACGACAGCGGCGCCGGGCCGGGATTGGTGGTCGCGGAAGAAATAGCGGTCATACAACCGATGATAGCTGGTCCATTCGCCTTCGCGATTCGGTTCCTTGGCCATGTGGGTGCACACGCCGTTGATCTTCGAATCGAGGTCGTCGACGAAGTTGAGAATCACCGACTCGAGGGTTTTCGGCCGTTTCGGCGAACCGTATTCGTACTGCCCGTGATGGGACAGCAGCATGTGCTTGAGCAGCATCTTCAACCGGGCGGGAAAACCGGGGATGGCGCGGATCTTCTCGTCGATCATCTCCACCCCCATGACAATGTGGCCGATCAGCTTCCCTTCGTCGGAGTAGTCGAAAGAACGCTCGTAACGCAGTTCGTCGACCTTGCCGATATCGTGGAGCAGCGCGCCGACCACCAGCAGGTCGCGATTGACCACCGGGTAACGCCGGCTGACATCGTCGGCCAGGGCCGCCACCGCCAGGGAATGTTCGAGCAGGCCGCCAAGAAAAACATGGTGCATGGCCTTGGCGGCCGGAGCGGCGCAGTAGCCGCGCATGAATTGCCGGTCGGCGGCAAAGGCCTGCATCAGCGCCCTGAGATTCGGGTCAGCAAGCGAATCGACCCGGGCCATGAACTCGGCCCGCATGTCCTCGACCGGGCGTTCGGAAACCGGCAGGAAATCGCCGAGATCGACCTCCTGCTCGGCCACCGGCGCCAGCTCCTGCACGACCAGCTGCATCTTGCCCAGATAGACGCTGGCCTTGGCCTTGATGTTGATGAAATCGTTTTTTTCAAAACAGGAGGAAAACTCGTCGACCCGGTCCCACACCCGCCCTTCCACTTCGCCGGTGCGATCGGCCAGGCGCAGGGTCATGTAGGGTTTACCGTTCTTGGCCATGGCCATGGTTTTCTCACCGACAAGGAAGGTGCTGTCGACCCAGTCCCGCTCCCTGATCTGTTCTACATAGAGGTTTTTCACGTACTGCTCCCGTTTGCTGCGATAGATATGATTTGTTCAGCGGTCTTGAGGCCGTCAAGGGCGGCGCTCATGATGCCGCCGGCATAGCCGGCGCCCTCCCCGGCCGGATAGAGCCCGGCATGGGAAACCGATTGTCCCGCATCGTCGCGAACGATGCGTAACGGAGCCGAGGTGCGGGTTTCCACCCCGACAAGGGTCGCCTCGGCAGTGACGAAGCCGCGCATCTTGCGGTCAAAGTGCGGCAGCGCGCGCCGCAGCCCCTGGCTGACGAACTCGGGCAGCACCTGTTCGAGGTCCGCGGCGCAGACCTGCGGCCGGCAGCTGGAAAGGACCGCGCCGCTTTTGCGGCCGAGAAACCCCATCAGGTTCTGCGCCGGGGCCCGGTACGTTCCGCCGCCGGCGGCAAAAGCCGCCTGCTCCCAGCGCCGCTGAAAACGGACACCGGCCAGCGCATCATCGGCGGCGTCAAAATCGTCGGGGCGCACCGAAACCACCAGGGCGCTGTTGGAAAAGGGCCCGTCCCTTCGGCACAGGCTCATGCCGTTGACCACCAGGGCGCCCGGTTCGGAAGCGGCGTTGATCACTTCGCCGCCGGGACACATGCAGAAGGAGTAGACCCCGCGCCTGGTTTCGGGATCGTTCCAGGCCAGGGCGTAGTCGGCTGCCGGCAGCTTCGGGTGGGACGGCAGAGCGTACTGAATCCGGTTGATCAACTCGGCCGGGTGCTCGACCCGCACCCCCACCGCAAACGGCTTGGGTTCCAGGCGAACGCCGGCGGCCTGCAGCATCCGGTAGGTGTCGCGGGCACTGTGCCCCGGTGCCAGCACCAGGCTGTCGCAGGCAAGACGCGAACCGTCGGCCAGGGTCCCGGCCACTACCCGGCCCTGGTGGCATTCGAAGCCGGTCAGGCAGGCGTTGAAGCGGATATCGACCCCGAGGGCCTGCAGCGCCTTGCGAAAATTGATCAGCACGGCCCGCAGGCGATCGCTGCCGACATGGGGCTTGGCCTGGGTCAGAATCTCTTCCGGCGCGCCGAAGTCGACCAGGGTCTGCAACACCAGGCGCATCCACGGACTGCTGACGCGGGTGGTCAGCTTGCCGTCGGAAAAGGTTCCCGCCCCGCCCTCGCCGAACTGCACGTTGCTGCCCGGATCGAGCAGGCCGTCGCTCCAGAACCGCTCGACATCGAAGATTCGCGCTTCGACCGGCTTGCCCCGTTCCAGCAGGCAGACGGCCACCCCGTGCCGGGCCAGGCGCAGGGCGGCAAAGAGACCGGCCGGCCCCATCCCCACCACCAGCACCCGGTGCGGCCGGGCAACGCTGCGCAGCTCGGGCAGGGGCACCTCGGCAACCGCCTCAAGACGGGCCAGGCCGGCATGCCGGCGCAACACCGCCGCTTCGTCGGGCAGCGTGAACTCAACCGTGTAAATTCTCAGCACCCGGGGCTTCTTGCGGGCGTCGATCCCTCGGCGGACGATCCGCAACCCGTCGATCCTGGCCGCGGCCAGGCCCAGGGTTTCGGCCACCTTGAAACGCAGAGCCGACTCATCCTCATCCAGCCCGAGGGCGATTTCACGCAGGCGCAACGACATCGCAGCCTACTCCAGCGGCAGCTGAATGTGGAAAACCGTCCCCTGGCCGGGGGCGCTGTCCACGGAAATACGGCCGCCGTAAGTCTTGACGATCCGCAGCACCACCGACAGGCCGAACCCGGTCCCCTTGGCCTTGGTCGTATAAAACGGGTCGAATATCTGGTTCACATTTTCCCTGGCGATCCCTCTGCCGGTGTCGGAAACGGCCACGTGGATCGCCTCGGCGTCATGGGACAGGCGCAGCCCGAGCGTCCCCCCCTGCTGCATTTCATAGAGGGCGTTGGCAATAACGTTATTGAAAACCTGCTCCAGTTCGGTCGCGTCGGCCAGAATCGGCGCGGGCTCGCTGACGAACTCTTTATGCAGGGTAACCCCGTAGGCCTTGATCTGTTCGGAAAAAGCGTCCAGGGTTCGCTCGATGATCGCAGCGACCGAAACCATGTGCAGCTCATACTGGGGACGCTTGCTGGCGGCCAGCAGCCTGATCAGCAGATCATCGATCCGGCCGACTTCCTTAAGGGCCTTGTCCGCGTAAGTAAACAACTCGCTGCCGGCCTCCATGCCGTTCATCAGCAGCTGCATGAACAGGCTGATGGTATTCAGCGGGTTGCGGATTTCATGCGCCATGCCGGCAGAGAGATGTCCCAGCGCAGCAAGTTTTTCCCCCTGCACGATCTCGGCGTGAGCCTTTTCCAGTTCGCGGCTCTTTTCTTCGACCCGGCGTTCGAGTTCGAGGTTCCACTGTTCGATCTCGTACAGCAGCCGTTCCCGCTCTTCGCGCAGTTCGCGGTTATGCAGTTCGATGGTGCGGATACGCAGGACATTTTCGAGACGATCGACCAGGTCCTGGTTATTGAACGGCTTGAGGATGTAGTCGGAAGCGCCGGCTTTCATCAGTTCGACGGCGATCTCTTCGCTCCCCTTGCCGGTGAACATCATGACGTAGGTATCCGGATAGGCTCCGCGGATTTTCCGCAGCGCGGTCAGCCCGTCCATGGACGGCATCATGTAATCGAGCAGGACCACGGCCGGCCGCTCTTTTTCAATCAGGGCCATGCCGTCTCCAGCATTTTCGGCAGTAAAGACCTGGTATCCCTTGCTGCGCAATATCATGGATGTCAGCTCGAGAATGATTCTCTCGTCATCCACGACGACAATCCGTCTGTCCATGACTCTATGTCTCCCTGGTCGAATATTCCCGGATTGGACAGGCTAGAATAACTGCCCCCTCCTCGTTTGACAAGGGGAAATACGCCGTCCCGAAAAAGCAAAGGCAGCGAAACCGCTGCCTTTGCCTGGATGCCGAATATGCCGCTTTCGACTATTCGGAAAACCGTATCGTCATGACCGGAATCGACGATTTGCGTACCACCTTTTCGGCCGTGCTGCCAAAGAGAACATGGTCGAGTCCGGTACGCCCGTGGGTTCCCATGATTATCAGGTCGGCCGACTGCTCCTCGGCTTTTTTTATGACTTCATCGTAAGGGATGCCGGGCACGATGAAGGTTTCGTACTTGCTGTAGTCCTTGATCTGGGTCCGACAGAATTTTTCCATCATCTTCCTGGCGCCTTCTTCGATTTCCTGCTCCAGCTTCTCAAATGAAATGTGCGGAACATAAAACCCGCGCAGGTCGACCGGTTCGTTGATGACATGGATGATCAACAGGCGGGCGTCGTATTTCTTTGCCAGGGACAGGGCGAATTGAAACGCATAATCAGAACTTTGCGAAAAATCGACCGCAAACAGGATGGTTTTGAAGTCTTTCATGGCCTCTCTCCCGATAATGGTTGATAAAAAAATCAGCTGGACACGGCGTTTCGCTTGAAAAGCTTGTTCATCACGGTTTTGAGTTCGTCAAGCTTGATCGGTTTATGCAGATATTCGTAAGCACCGAGACTCATGGCTTCAAGATAAGATTCGACTTCGCCGTACGCCGTAATCATGATGACATGGACACTGGGGTGGCGCCGGTTGATCTCCTGAAGAAAGGCGAGACCATTCATCCTGGGCATGTTGATGTCGCTGATGACCAGGTTGACCCGTTTCCCCCGCAGATATTCGAGGGCTTCACAGCCATCAGCGACACTGTCCACTTCGTAGCCCTCCTGGGAAAGAAGCTTGGTGAGACCGATGCG
>NZ_JBFHGD010000006.1:0-37159 GCF_041583255.1 Trichloromonas sp.
ACCCCTCCTTCACGGGGCATTTTTTTGCCCGGCATCCGCCCCCCTGCTTCAGCCCGCACTTCCTGCAGCATCATTGCCAAACCCGTTCCGGGTGATACAGTGTAGTACTAATCTCAACAATGGCCATATCCGGATAAAGTCTGTGTCCTCCAATCCATAGTTTACGGATGGAAACGAGTCCAATGAAACACGCCCGGAGGCATCATGACCGCAAATGATCATGCCGACCCGACAGCTCGGCTTTCCCGAATCGACACCCGCAGCCTCCCTGAAGACGGCGGGCCCGAATACAACCGGCTGATCTTCGAGAAGAGCCCGTACCTGCTTCAGCACGCGGACAACCCCGTCGACTGGTTTCCCTGGGGCGACGACGCCTTTGCCAGGGCCCGGCGCGAAAACAAGCCGGTCTTCCTCTCCATCGGCTACTCGACCTGCCACTGGTGCCATGTCATGGCCCATGAATCCTTTGAACATCCGGATGCGGCGGCCGTGCTCAAGCGGGGCTTCATCGCCATCAAGGTCGACCGCGAAGAGCGGCCCGACATCGACCAGGCCTACATGACCGCCTGCCAGATGCTCACCGGCAGCGGCGGCTGGCCCCTGACCCTGGTGCTCACCCCCGACAAGGAACCCTTCTTTGCCGCCACCTACCTCCCCCGGCAGGGCCGTTCGGGGATGGCCGGGCTGATCGACATTCTCCAACGGATCGACCAGGCCTGGCGCACCGACCAGGCCGGCATCCGCCAGAGCAGCAGCCAGATCACCCGCGCCCTGCTTGAGCACAACCTGGCAACGGGCGACAGCCGGCCCCTGGTCGATACGCCGCTGAAGGACGCGGCAGACGACTACCAGAAAAGCTTCGACCGGGAGTTCGGCGGCTTCGGCAGCGCCCCCAAGTTTCCCTCCGCCCACAACCTTTCGCTGCTGCTGCGCCTGGCCCGCCGCTTCAACGCCCCCCCGCTGGCGCAGATGGCCCTGCAGACCCTGCGCCGGATCCGTCGCGGCGGCATCTATGACCAGATCGGCCACGGCATCCACCGCTACTCGGTCGACCGGCAGTGGGTTGTGCCCCATTTCGAAAAAATGCTGTATGACCAGGCGATGCTGATCCTCGCCTGCATTGATGCCTTCCAGTACAGCGGCGAGGCGGACTTTTGCCGGACCGCCCTGGAGACCGCCGGCTATGTCTGCGGCGACCTGCTCGATCCCGGCGGAGCCTTTCACAGCGGCGAAGACGCCGATTCCGAAGGGGCCGAAGGAACCTTCTACGTCTGGACGCCGGCACAGGTTCACCAGGTGCTCGGCCCTGAAGCGGGCACCGTCTACTGCCGCACTTTTTCCATTGATGAGACGGGGAATTTCGAGGGTAAAAGCATCCCGGTAAGGCACGAAGGGCTTGAGGAGCTGGCGCAGAAGGCGGGGGTCGAGCCGGACGCCCTGGCCGGCCTGCTCGAAGAGAGCCGCGAAAAACTGCTGGCCGCCCGGCACCAGCGGCTGCGGCCCCATCGCGACGACAAGGTTCTCACCGCCTGGAACGGGCTGGCGATCGCCGCCCTGGCGAAAGCCGGGGCGGTCTTCGGCCGGCCGGAGCTGATCGAAGCGGCCCGCCGGGCGGCCGGCTTCATCCTCGGCAGACTGCGGCGGCCGGACGGCCGGCTGCTGCGCCGCTGGCGGCAGAATGACGCGGCGGTGCCCGCCTTTCTGGAGGATTACAGCTTTCTCGCTTGGGGACTGTTCGAACTGTACCAGGCCGGGTTTCATACCAGGGATTTGAGAACGGCGCTGGAGCTGACCGAGCAGATGCTCGAACTGTTCGACGACGGCCAGGACGGCCTCTACGATACCGGCAAAGACGCCGAGGCGGTGCTCGACCGGGGCCGCTCACTGCAGGACGGCGCCCTTCCCTCGGGCGGCTCGGTGGCGGCCCTCAACCTGCTGCGGCTGGGGCGCCTTTGCAGCCGGACCGATCTCGAACAGCGCGGCGAACGACTGCTGCAGAACGGGATGGCCCGCTTTGCATCCCATCCCCAGGCCTATGCCCAGCACCTGATCGCCCTCGACACCGCCCTCAGCCCGCCGACCGACATCGTGCTGGCCTGCGGCGCCGACGTCCCGACCGCCGCGCCTTTTTTGGCCGCCCTGCTCCGAAAACTGCTGCCGGAAGCCTCGCTCATCCTGAGCCGGCAGGCCGACCCGGAGTTGACCGCCCTCGCCCCGGCCGCCGCCGGCAAGCCGCCGATCGGCGGAAAAACCACCGCCTACGTCTGCCGCAACCGCAGCTGCCAGGCGCCGGCGACGACGGTGGAAGAGATGTTGCGACAGCTGGAAGAAAACCCCTCATAGGAGCACAATAACTGCCCTCTTCCCCTTGTGACGCAGAGGTCGCGAAACCATCCAACCAAAAAGGGGACTGGCTCCGCAGGTGCCAGTCCCCTTCCTTCTTCCTTCTTCCTTCTTTCGCCTTAACCTACCCCTCCAGCACCCGCAGCAGGTGCGGCACCAGCTGCTTCTTGCGCGACAGCACCCCTTTGAGCTCGTAGACATTCTCTTCTATCTGCGGATAGCCGATCACGTAGGGGAACTCGCGCCCCCCCAGGGCGAGCAGCAGGCTGGTCCCCTGGACGATATCGGTCACCAGCAGTCCGGCGGCGTCGAGCCCGCGCTCTTCCTTGAGCTTGGCCAGGCTGTCGGCGATAGCGTCTTTCATGGCGTAAAATTCGTGAAAGCTGACCACCTCGACCTGGCCGACGCCGAAGGAGCGCTGCCCGGCCTGGTATTCCTTGAAATCGGCCAGGAGCAGCTGACGCACCGTGGGATAAGCCGCCAGGGCGCTGCCGGCGGAGAAGAGTCGCTGGCCGTATTCCTGCGGGTCGAGCCCGGCCAGTCCACCGAGCCAGCCGGCGAACTCCCGGTCGAGCTCGGTGGTGGTCGGCGACTTGAGAATCACCGTATCGGAGAGCAACCCGGAGAGCATCAGTCCCGCCGTGGCCCGGTCGGGGGTGATCCCGGCCTCGCGATAGAGGGTGGCCACCACCGTGCAGGTGCTGCCCAGGGGCTGGTTGATAAAGCGGATCGGGTAATCCGTGTGAAAATTTCCGAGCCGGTGATGGTCGACCACTTCGGTGATCTCCACCTTGTCGGCGCCGGCCACGGCCTGGGACAGTTCATTGTGGTCGACCAGTACCAGCTTGACCGGCGACGGCGTCAGCAGGGTGCTCTTGGTCGCCACCGCCGCCACCCGCCCGTCGCCGTCGAGCACCACCGCGCCGGGGTCGCTGCTGTGCATCAGCTTGAGGCGCAGCTCGTCGAGGCGGTCCTGCAGCCCGACGGTCAGAAAATCAGAGCGGACCAGGCAGCGAACCGGCGTGGCCAGGCGGGTCAGCCAGGTGCTGGTGGCGGTGTCGAAGGGGGTCGAGAGGATGGTGACCCCCCGCTCCTTCCCCCGCCGCACGATGTCGTCGGCAATCGGCAGGCTGCCGGTAACGATCAGCACCCGCACCCCCGCCTCGACCCCTTCGCGCAGGATGAATTCGCGGTCGCCGGTAATCAGGATGATGCGACGCGGGTCAAGAGGGGCGATCTTCTCCCGGAAGGTGGCCGAAGCCATGGCCCCGACGTAGAGGTCGAGATCCTCCTCGGCATGTTCATCGACCAGGTTGATCGCGGTCGCCTTGAGGCACTGGCGGATCGAGTCGGGCGACGCGGTCACCCGGCGAATCTCCGCTTCCAGACTCGGCACCAGGAATTTTTCGGAAACCTTTTTCAGCACCAGCAGCCCCAAGGGGTGCCGGTCGTCGTCCAGCACCGGCAGCAGGCGAATGCTGTGGGCGTGAAACAGCTCGAGCGCTTTCGACAGGGGGGCATCCCCGGCGATGGTGACCACCTCGCTGCGGATCACGTCGCGCACCCGGGGATAGACATCGAGCAGCAGCTTCGGCCGCGGCACGCCCAGGGTGTCGATCACGAACTCGGTCTGCCGGTTGAGGTCACCGGCCCGCGCCGCCTCGATGTTGTCGACCCCCTGGCTGGAACGCAGGCGGGCGTAGGCGATGGCGCTGCAGATGGAATCGGTATCGGGATTTTTATGCCCGATCACGTACGTGGTGGTGCTTTTCATTCTGACTCCTCGATGACCCGCTTCAGGCGGGTTTATTCTTTTGCATGGGCCGGCTCCGCCAGCGTTCCGTAAACGTCGCCGAGACCGATCACCTTTTCGACGATCCCCCGGGCCGGCAGCCGGTCCTTGTCGAACCAGATATAGAGGGCTCCGCCCGCCGTATCGAACACCTCGGGGTCAAGGATGACCTTGACCAGCAGACCATTGGCGGGAAAAAAGTCCTTTCGCACCCACAGGGGGCCGGGAAGCACAGCTGCTTCGATCGTCGCCGTCCCGTTCCGGGAAAAGGTCGGAATACGGTAGTGACCACCGGGGACGAGCGGACCGAAGAAACCGGCCTGAAAGTTGAAAAATGCGGTGAGGATATCGTTGGGCGGCGCCCCTTCGGCCATCGGCAGCACCTCTGCGGCACCGAATGACCCGTCGCGCCCCCGCTGGTAACGCACCTGCCGCTGATCGTGATCGAACAGATACCGCTTGCTGCGGTCCTTGCTCTTCTCCCCCCGTCCCTTGATGATCTGCGATTCGTAGGAGAGCGCCCGCAGCCGTCCATCGGCTGACTTCTCCATCACCGAGACATAGCGCTGCACCCGGTCCGAAGTCAGCCAGGCGGCGACCCCGAGGGTGCGCGCTTCGAGCACCGCCCGGTAGGTTCCCGGTTGAATCCCGGCGGAAAACGACAGGGACCCTTCGGCGATGGAATCGAACCAGAGAAAGTCGATATCGTAGCGCAGGCTTTGCCCGAGCCAGCGGTCAAAACCGGCGGCGGAAGGCGGCTCCGCCGCTGCCGGTGCGGCAAAAGCGACGAAGAACATCGACCACAACAGCAGGGTGCGTTTCATAAATAAAGCACTCCGACAAAGAGACAGTAACCGATCAGCAGAATGGCCCCTTCGGGGCGTCCGAGCCGAAGTCGGCGCCCGGCCAGCGGAATCAGCGCCAGGCAGAAGAGCAGCATCAGCGGAAGCTCGAAGCGCAGCACCGAAGGGTCGATGGCCAGGGGGCTCACCATGGGACAGATGCCGAGCACGAAAAGCACGTTGAAGATGTTGCTGCCGATCACGTTGCCGACGCTGATGTCCATCTCCCCCTTGCAGGCGCTCATTACCGAGGCGGCCAGTTCCGGCAGGCTGGTGCCGAGGGCGACGATGGTCATCCCGATGACCAGTTCCGACAGCCCCAGCGCCCGGGCGATGGTGACCGCCGAGCGCACCATCAGCTCGGCCCCGAAGCCCAGCCCGATGATGCCCAGCAGAATCAGCACCAGGTCCCGGCGCCGCGAAAGCCGTTCCTTCGCCACCAGGTCTGCGGGAGCCGGTCGTTCCAGCCCCTTCTCCCGTGCACTGCGCAGGCAGTAAACGAGAAAAGCGAGCAGCAGCAGGAAGAGGACCAGGCCGTTACCGAAACTCAGCCGCCCGTCGAGGGAGAAGAGCAGCAGCAGCACCGATGCCGCAATCATGATGGGAATCTCCCGCAGCATGGTGGAGCGGGCTACCTTTATCGGCGCCAGCAGCGCGGCAACCCCGAGGATCAGGCCGATATTAGCCACATTGGAACCGATGATGTTGCCCGAAGCGATATCGGCCGAGCCCTTGAAAGCGGCAAAGAGGGAAACCATCAGTTCGGGCATGCTGGTCGCGAAGGCGACGATCGTCATCCCGATGATCAGCGGCCTGATTCCAAAAGAGAGAGCCAGGCGGGAACTCCCATCGACCAGGAAGTCGGCGGCATAATAAAGGATCAGTAAACCAACGAAAAACAAAACTGCAGCCATCAGCATGCGGGCGGAAATTCCTTTTAGGTGTCCGGGACAAAAATAGTGGGCGCCTGGGCAAGTGCGGCTCGCCCTGCGGGGTAATTTCGAGTCATTTCGGGGGTTGCCGAGGCAGCAGCGCCGCCGGCACAGCGAGACATCAAGCCTCGGCCCCTCACGGCGGCAGCAATCCAATGGCCTGGAATTATTGTCAGAATTAGCCCCAGTGGAGAGCTGCCAAGCCCCGCCGGCGCTAAGTCTACCCGCTGTTGGCGATGAAGTCGAGTCCTTCCTGCGGGAAACTCGGCCGGAACCAGATTATTTGTTGACAGATCCTGTTCACAAGAAGCATAATGCAAATTCATATATTTGGTTATTGTCAAGAAAGACCTGTGCAAGCAGGGGGGAGGTTGCCGATGGAAACCGCAGTGGAATTCGACAAATCACAAAGCTTTGACCGCGAGGCCGAAATCCTCAAGGTCCTGGGGCACCCGGTGCGGCTGAAAATCGTCGCCGGGCTGATGTCCCAGTCATGCAACGTAAAAAAGATCTGGGAGTGCCTCGAACTGCCCCAGGCGACCGTTTCCCAGCACCTGGCCCTGCTGAAGAACAAGGGGGTCATCGAGGGGCGCCGGGAAGGGGTCGAGGTCTACTACCAGGTCGTTTCCGACCAGGCCCGCAGGATCGTCAGCGCTCTCTGCGAGTGTTCCCCCTGCAAATGACCCGACTGGTTCTGCGTTCGGGACATGACCGCCGCGTCCGCAGCGGCCACCCCTGGATCTTCAGCAACGAAATCGACCATATCGAACCGGAATCCGCCGCGGGAGAGGCTGTTGAGGTCTTCAGCAGCCGCGGCGATTTTCTTGGCACCGCCTATACCAATCCCCACTCCCTGATCGCCGCCCGCCTCCTCTCCCGCCGGCGGGAGTCGATCGACACTCCCGACTTCTTTCGACAACGGATCCAGGCCGCTCTCGACCATCGCCTGGGCGTCTACCCCGACGAGACGGCCCTACGCATCGTCCACGGCGAAGGGGACGAACTCCCCGGCCTGGTGGTCGACCGCTACGGTGACGTGCTGTCGATCCAGCTGCTCACCCTCGGCATGGAACAGCGGCGGCCGGCGATCCTCGCGGCCCTGCGGGAAACTTTCCGCCCGCGCGCCATCGTCGCCCGCAACGACGTGGCGGTGCGCGAACTCGAAGGGCTGCCGCAGCAGGTGGAACTGCTGGAGGGGGAGCTGCCCGCCGAACTGATCGTCACCGAACACGGCCTGAAATCGCGGGTCGACATCCTGGGCGGCCAGAAAACCGGGCATTTTCTCGACCAGAAGGAAAATCACCTGGCCCTCAAGGGCCGGGTCGCGGGACGCCGGGTGCTCGACCTCTTCTGCTATTCGGGCAACTGGTCGCTGCACGCCGCCCACTTCGGCGCCAAAGAGGTAATCGGCGTCGACATCTCGGCCGGCGCCGTCGAACTGGCCAGGGACAACGCCCGGCTTAACGGCTTCGGATCGACCTGCTCCTTCGTCAAGGCCGACGTCTTCGACCTGCTGCGGGAGATGGGCCGCGACCGCCAGCGCTTCGGCGCCATCGTCCTCGACCCGCCGGCCTTCGTCAAAAACCGCAAAAAGCTCAAGGAGGCGATCAAGGGCTACCTGACGGTCAACCGCCGGGCGATGGAACTGCTCGAACCGGGGGGCACCCTCTTCACCTGCTCCTGCTCCTACCACATGGACCGCGAAACCTTTGTCGACACCCTGCGCCAGGCCGGCCAGCAGGCCGGCCGCACCCTGCGGCTGCTGGAGATGCGCGGCCAGGCCTACGACCACCCGGTGCTGCTCGCCTGCCCCGAAACCGAATACCTCAAGTGCGCCGTGCTGCAGGTGCTGTAAAAAAAGGACGGCAGCGGCCGTCCTTCGTCATACTCCATCCTTCCAGGGGCGCGGCCAGCAGCGCCTCTACCGCGAACCTGCCCTGCTAGCGAACCACCCCCGTAGCGTATATCACCTGATAGGTCGCCGGAATCTGCCCAGCGGCAGCGTGCCGCTCCCGGTAAATCTCCATCATCCGCTGCATGACCCGGCGCGAGGCCAGCCCCGCGGGACTGTCACTGCTGGCGTTCTGGGCGCCGATCTTTTTCAGGCTGCGCAGCAGGTCCGGCACGTCGGCGTGCCGCTCGACCTCGAAGACCGTCTCAACCTGGACATCGGCAAATCCGGCGCCTGACATGGCCGCTTGCACGGCATCCAGGGTCGGAAAACTCTGCACGTGCGACCCCCGCGAACAGCCGCACTCGGCCACTGCCTGACGGTGGGCGTCGCGCAGCTCGCAGAGGGTGTGCTCACCGAACAGGGCCAGGGCGAAACGGCCGCCGGGCCTCAGCACCCGGGCGCTTTCTCCAAAGGCCTGCGGCAGGTCGGTTACCCACTGGTACATCGAGGAGGAGAGCAGCAGGCCGAAGCCGTGGTCGCGAAACGGCAGGTTGCGGGCGTCGGCATCAAGGGGCATGGCGCCGCTTACGACGCCGGCCGCATGCCGGGTCATGCCGTGGGCGAGGTCGGAAATCACCAGCGGCAGCCGCGGATAGGCGGCGGAAAATTTCAGCCCGAGTACGCCGGTGCCGGCCCCCACCTCGAGCACCGGACCGGTCACCGCGCCGGCAGCGCGCAGCCGCTCGAGCAGCCCCTCGACCACCCGCTTCTGCACCACGGCGTAGCGGTCGTAATCACCGGCATGGTTGGAGAAGTGCTGCCGCACCCGGCCGCTGTCGATCTCGGGGCGGCTCATGCGAGAAACTCGCGCCATAGCCGGAAAACCTGCTGGGGGCGGCTGAGAAACGGGGCGTGGGCGAGCCCGGGCAGCAGCGCCAGCCGGGCACCAGGGATCGTCTCCGCCAGGCAGCGGCCGGCGGCCGGGAGGGTGACCTGGTCCAGGTCGCCATGCATCACCAGGGTCGGGCAGGCGATTCCGGCCAGCAGCGGCCGCTGGTCGATGGTGCGCAGGGTGTCCAGGGCGGCCAGGGCCACCTGGGGTTCAGGCAGGCGCCCGGCGCGAACAACCCGATCGATCACCTGGCGATAGCGTTCGCCAGTGAGGGTTTCACCGGCGAACATCAGCTCGAAAAAACTCCCCATGGTTTTGAGATAATTACGGTTCAGGTTACGGGCCATGGTGCGCACCTGGACATCGGGAAGGCCGTGTTCCCAGCCATCACCGGCGGCAAAGCGGGGCGTCGAGCCGACCAGGATCAACCGGTCGACCGGCCCGGCCGCTGACTGGCAGAGTTCGATGGCCACCTGCCCGCCCATCGACCAGCCGAGCAGGCTGAAGCGCCCGATGCCCAGCGACTGCAGCCACAGCCGCAGATCCGCGGCGAAATCGGCAAAGCCGTAACCGTCGCCGGCATCGCTGCCGCCGTGGCCGCGCAGGTCGGGCGCCAGTACCCGGAAATCCTCCGCCAGCGACTCCATGGCCTCGGCGAAAACCGCCGACGACATGGCCCAGCCGTGCAGCAGGAGCAGCGGACGGCCGGCCCCCGCTTCGCGCCAGGTGAGGCGCCGCCCGTCCGGCAGGGTGAAAGACTTCATCGCGGCAGCCCCGAAAGGGTCTCGAGAACCAGCTCGGCGGCGGCAGCCAGCTCTTCCGGCCGATGATCGGCCATCAGCGTGGCCCGCAGCCGGCAGCGGCCGGCCGGGACGGTGGGCGGCCGGATCCCCTGGACGAAAACCCCGGCATCGAGCAGGCGCCGGGCCGCCTCCATGGTCGGTACCGGTTCACCGGTCAGCACCGGCACGATCTGGGTCACGCTGCCGCACAGGTCGACGCCCCCCTGCTGCAGGCGATCGGCAAAGAGGCCGCGGTTTGCCTCCAGCGCCTGCCTGCGCTGCGCCCCTTCCGGCCCGTCCACCAGGTCGAAGGCCGCCAGGGCGGCCCCGAGGTCGCCGGGAGGCAGGCTGGTAGAGAAGATGAAGGAACGGGAGCGGTTGATCAGGGTGTCGATCACCACCCGGTCGGCGGCCAGGTAGGCGCCGAAGCAGCCGAGGGCCTTGCCGAGGGTGCCCATGTGCAGATCGACCCGGTCGAGGCAGCCGAGCAGTTCGGCCGTCCCCCGGCCGCTGGCGCCGAGGACCCCGGTGCCGTGGGCGTCGTCGACCATCAGCAGGGCATCGAAACGCTCCTTAAGCTCGACCAGTTCGACCAGCGGCGCCAGGTCGCCGTCCATGCTGAAGACCCCGTCGGTGACGATCAGGAAGCGGCCGCGGCGGCGACTCGACTCGGCCTGCAGCAGCGACTCGAGGGCGCCGCAGTCGCGGTGGGGGTAAACGACGGTTCGCGCTCCGGAGAGCCGGCAGCCGTCGATGATCGAGGCGTGATTGAGCTGGTCGGAAAAGATGACATCGCCGGGATCGACCAGCCCCTGCAGGATCCCGGTATTGGCCGCGTAGCCCGAGTTGAAGACCAGCGCCGCCTCGGTCTTCTTGAAGGCGGCGATGCGCTGCTCCAGCTGATCGTGCAGCTCCATGGTGCCCGACACCAGCCGGCTCGCGCCGGAGCCGACGCCGAAGCGCCGGGTCGCCGCGCAGCTCGCCTCGATCAGGGCGGAATGCCCGGCCAGCCCCAGGTAGTTGTTGGAACAGAGCAGCAGCACGTCGTGCCCGTCGAGCATCACTCGCGGGCCCTGCGGCCCGGCAATGGTCTTCAGGGTCCGCAGCATCCCCTGCCCCTTCAAATCCTCCAGCCTTTTCTTCATTTCCCGCATGGTAGCTCTTTCCAGTCGCTGGTGCCGCCGATGTCGCCGACTTCATCGATCAGCAGCACGGCATGTTCAAGAAACGCGGTGAGGACATCCCGGTCGAATTCATCACCGCGCACGAAAAAAGCCCGCCCGCCCCGCTCTTCACCCAGCGGCTTGAGATGGGGGAAACGGACATAGCCGTGTTCGCGGGTCGCCACGTAACCGGCGGTATAGTCGGGATCGTCGGACCAGCACAGCTCGGCCAGCACCTCGGGCGCGGCCAGCACCTTGGTCGCCAGCACCAGGGCTTCGCGCACGTGGGGGTTGTCCAGCCCCTGCCGCGCCAGCCGCAGCCGCAGTTCCCGCTGCGCCGCGGCCGTCAGATCCATGCGGCTGGCGCGCACGCCGCGGGCGGGGTCGGCTTCGAGCCGCGCGCCGCTGACCGCATCGACGAGCATGGCGCCGCGCATGCTGCGTCCGTCGGGGGCCGCCCCCAGGGCGATCCGTGCAATGGCGGCATCGGCGGCCCGGGCATGCACTCCGGCAGCCAGCAGCAGCTCGCGGGCCGCCTGCCGTCCCTGGCAATGGTCATCCACCCGGATCGTACGCAGGTCGAGCAGTCGGCCATTGCGGATCGACTCGGCGGGAACCAGGTCGACCCTAAGGCTGATCTGTTCGGCCCGGCCGCGGGGATGCCGCAGGGCGCGACCGACCATCTCGGCGGCCAGGCGCTCCAGGTCATCGGCCGCGGCCAGGCGCTCGCAACCGGAAAGATGACTGTCCAGGCGGCTGGATCGCATACGCAGGCTGTAAAGGGGCTCGCTCATAGGCGGGAAAAATATCATGAGCCCCAGCAATTGTCAACGCAAGACACCCCTACGGTTAACAATCATCTTGACATGATTTTTTCACCTCCTTGTGGTAGGCTCGTCGAGTTTTCATCCCACTAACCCCTGGAGCACCCAATGACGGAGATCGCCGCCCTGCTGCTCAAATCCGCGTTTGCCTGCTACCTGCTCTCGGCCAACCTGTACCTGCTGCATGTGGCCGTCAGGCGGCCGGTTCTCTGGCGCAGCGCCTTCGGCCTGGTTCTCACCGGCTTCGCCCTGCACAGCGCCTGCCTGGGGCTGCGCTGGTACCTGGCCGGCTACCTGCCGGTCACCAACCTCTTTTCGACCCTCTTTTTCTTCAGCTGGGCGCTGGCGGCAACCTACCTCTATTTCGAGCTGCGCTACCGGATTCACGCCTCCGGCCTCTTCATCATGCTGCTCAACCTGCTGCTGCTCGGCACCGCCCTGACCCGCGACACCGCCCTGCGGCCGCTGATCCCGGCGCTGGACACGCCGCTGTTCACCCTGCATATCGCCTTCTCGTTTCTCGGCTACGCCTTTTTCGCCATGGCTTTCTCCATTGGCGTGCTCTACCTGGTACAGAAACGCCTGGCTTCCCGCCTGCTGCCGGAGCTGGCCCTGCTGCGCCAACTGAACGAGGAGTCGGTTTTTCTCGGGTTCTGTTTTTTCACCCTCTGCATGATTTTCGGCAGCATCTGGGCCTATGTCGCCTGGGGTTATTATTTCTCCTGGAACATCAAGGGACTCATGTCCTTTCTGGTCTGGCTCTTCTACGGCGGCATGTGTCACGCCAAGTTCGTCAGGCGCTGGCAGGGGACCGGCTATGCCCTGCTGTCGATCGCCGGTTTCGCCATCGTCCTCTTTACCTACCTGGGCATCGGTCTGCTTATGAGCAGCAATCATCCCCTTGACTGAGCGAGGAGACCAATCCATGAGTACTCGATCCTGGCCGCATACGGCGTGGAAATGGCTCTGTTCGTTGAAGCTGGCCATCGTGCTGGCCTCGCTGGCAACCCTGCTGGGTCTCGGCGGCGCCCTGCTGATCCCGTTCAATCCGGCGATTTTCGGCGGCATGGACGGCATGCCGCTGGGGCGCTGGCTGGCGACCTTCGGCAGCCGCCACCTCGGCATGACCTGGTGGCTGTGGCTCGGCGGCGCCCTGATCCTGCTGCTCGGGATCAACACCGCCTGCTGCTTCATCGACTGGCTGCGGAACCTACGGGCCCGCTGGCGCAAAACCGGTGAATACCTGATCCACCTCGGTTTCGTCCTGCTCCTCGGCGCCTACCTCTGGGGCAGCCTGGCCGGGTTTCGCAGCGAAGGCACCCGAATTGCCGTCGGCGAAACCATCGCCATCTCGAACATGCCGGGATACTCCCTGCGGCTTGACGCCTTTGAACCGATCATGAACAGCAGCGGCCGCCCGGTCGACATGCGCAACGAGCTGACTCTGCTCAAGGGGGAATCGGTCCTGGTCCGCAAGGTGGTAAAGACCAACCAGCCCCTCACCTGGCGCGGCCTGGCCGTGCTGGCCGCCTCCTTCGACCAGGACAATGACGGTTTCCTGTTCGATCTCGCCGGTCAGGGCCGGATAGAACTGCGCAACGGCAGCCGGCTGGCCCTGGCGGACGGCGGTCAGCTCAGCGTCCGCCAGTACCTGCCCCACGCGATCCGGCTCGGCAACGGCCAGGTGGTCGCCGGGGGCAACACCCCGGTCGACCCGGCCCTGCTCTGCGAGATCACCCGGCCGGGGCAAGCGCCCCGGCAACAGTGGTATTTCCTGCGCGGCCCGCTGCCGCAATGGCTGACCCAGAGCGGGCTACGGCTGATCCCGCGGGCGCCGGTCTATTCAACGGTGAGCATCCTGACCGTCAATCGCGATCCTGGGGCGGCCATGGCCATGGCCGGGGCGGCGGCAATGACCGCCGGAGTGGTCCTGGCGATGCTCTCCTTTTACTACAAACGGGGCCGGGGCGATCGCCCGTCCCTGTAAACCAGGCAGGCGGCCGGGCCGGGCTTCGATTCTTCTTGAAATTCATGGCTTTTCAAAATATTATTAATTTTATTTTGTAATGTGCGCCACCATCAATCAACGCTTCCCGCAACCAGCAATGGTACCCATGACCCTACGTTTATATCTCATCCTGTTGTTCACCTTCTGCCTGCCGCTGCCGGCTTTGGCCGTGCTGACCTTCGGCGCGGCCCCGCAAAAAGGTGCCATGATTCACTCGGAGCGACAGGCCGTCCAGCTTGCCGCCGCCCTGCAGGCTCAGCTTGGGGAAGAAATCAGGGTCAGAATTTTTGCGGACGAAGCGACACTGCACACCTGGCTTAACCGTTACCAGCAGGTTGACATCGCCGCGTTCAGCAGAAGCTATGTGCAACGCCAGCCGGCCGGCGAGTTTTTTCAGCTCCACGGCACCGCCGCATTCGGCTCGCGGGACCCGCTGGTCCTTCGCCAGGGGGTCTCCCAACGGCTGCTGCAGCGGGTTCAAACCGCGGTCTCCGCCCTGGCCGCCGATCCCGCAGCTCGGGCCATCTTCCAGAAACCGGCGGTTGTCGCCAAAGCCCAACCGGCCCCGGCGCCGCGCAAGCCGGCGGTCAAACCGCCTGCTCCTGCTCCTGCTCCGTCAGCCCCGACGGGCGCTGACCAAACCGCCACCAGCCTCCCCGCGCCCCTTCCGGAATCGCCGCCGGTGAGTGCGGATCAACAGCCGAAGGCTCCGCCAGCACAGGCGGTGAGCGGTTCAGACGCCCCGCGCATCTGGCTGGGGCAGAGCAAGGACGCCCCCCCGGCGGAGGGCGGCGAAACCACGGCGGCCGCAGAACAACCTGCCTTGCCCGGTGCTGACCAAACACCACTCGCAGCCGGCGATGAGCAGCGCAACCGCTATTCCAGGGAAAACGGGATACCGGGAGAGCCGGCGCCCTCTGCTTCCGTCGACAAGACCACGCTGATTGGCGGCATTGCAGTTTCAATCATTGCCGTTGCAGGGAGTTTTCTGTACCTGCGCCGCAAACGCCGGTCGGCCATCCGCACCCTTACCTTCGCACCACGCGTAGCGCTGGACGCCTCACCGACGATCATTTCCGCCGCCCGGATCAAAAAACAGGACAGCGGACCGAAAAGAACGGAGACGTTCCAGTCGGCCGCCGAAGAGACATCGAAGAGCATCGATGCGCCTGCGCCGGCAGCGAACGCTCCCTGGAATAGGGAGGACATCGAACCACAGAGCCCGGCGGCGCCGGAAGAACCGCTGGAGTTCGCCGCAGCCGAAGGAGAATTGACTGAACCGGCAGCCATCATCGAAACCACC
This sequence comes from Trichloromonas sp., assembly GCF_041583255.1. NCBI lineage: Bacteria > Pseudomonadati > Thermodesulfobacteriota > Desulfuromonadia > Desulfuromonadales > Trichloromonadaceae > Trichloromonas > Trichloromonas sp. The sequence continues at coordinate 14,776 of NZ_JBFHGD010000006.1, forward strand.
GGCACCGAAGAGCCCTCGAGCACCGATGTAATCGAACCGGTTCACCTTGATACAGCTGAAAGCCCCTTTTCCGAGGAGATCTTCGAGGCGGCGCCGGAAGAACCGCTGGAGCTCGCCACCGTCGAAGAGGAATCGACTGACCCGGCAGCCATCATCGAAGCCGCCGGCGCCGACGAACCCTGGAGTACCGGAAAAATCGAACCGGTTCACCTTGACACAACGGAAAATCCCTTTACCGAGGAAAATATCGAAGCCGCGGCTGAAGAAGCGCTGGAGCTCGCCACAGCCGAAGCGGAATCGACCGAACCGGCGACCGCCGTCGAAGCAGCCGGCGCCGACGAGCCCTGGAGCACCGGTGAAATCGAACCGGAGCGCCTCGATGCCGACACTCCCTTTGCCGAGGAGAGTGTCGAGTCGACACCGGAAGAAGCGCTGGAACTCGCCACAGCCGGAGAGGAATCGACCGAACCGGCGACCGCCATCGAAGCAGCCGGCGCCGAAGAGCCCTGGAGCACCGGTGAAATCGAACCGGCTCGCCTCGATTATACGGATAATCCCATTGCCGGGGAGAGCATCGAAACCGCGGCTGAAGAACCGCCGGAACTCGCCGCAACCACAGAGGGATCGACCGAACCGGCGACTGCCATCGGGGGAGCCGGGGCCGATGAGCCCTGGAGTACCGGTGAAATCGAACTGGACCGCTTCGATGCAGCGGAGAATCCTTTTGGCAAAGATGTCCAGATCTATTCGCCTGTGCACCCCCCTGTTGAATCGACGGAAGATGTCGATACGGAAGGCGATGCCGTCGATACGGTGAACTTCGATGACAGCGACGACGGCTCTTCGGCTCCCCTGGAAGATCCCTTTCAGACCACGGCTGATGATGATTCCGACACCGGTCCTGAAGACGTCAGCGCCATTGAGTTCTCCGACGATGCGGCGGCGGCGGGCAATCGACAGGAGCTGCCCTTCTATTCCTTCGACGACAGCGAATCGGATCCTTTTTCCAGTGCGGACAAAGACGCCGTTCCGCTGGCCCCGACCCCCGATTACCGCTCCTACTTCAACACGGAGACAGCCGCCGAACCGGATGAAGCCGCCATGCCAGCTGTTGCCCCGGCTCCGCGCCCGGACGAAGGCTCCGGACGAAGCAGTGCAGGCCGATCGGTATCGCTGCGGATGAAAGGCGAACTGGGCCCCTCCCAGGTTCCCGCCCTGCTGAAGTTGATATCCGGACAGAAAAAGGCGGGTACCCTGGTGGTGCAGACACGCTTGGACGAAAAACGCATCTACTTCCGTAAAGGAAAAATCGCCGCGGTCTCGGCCGTCAACCGCGCCAGGAAGGCCGAAGCCGGCTTTCTCATGAACAAACTCGGCTACCTGCTGATCCGCCAGGGGATCATTTCCGAGCAGTCGCGCGACCATGCCCTGGAAATATGTTCACGCCAACCCTCGCGGCGAATCGGCGAGGTCCTGGTAGAAATCTGCAACCTGAGCTATGAAGAGCTGAAAAACACCCTCAGGATACAGGCCGAGGAGATCATCTTCTCCCTGATCCTCTTTCCCCATGGCAGCTTTGAGTATTTTACGGAGAAAAGCCCGATCCCGGCCGACGAAGACCTGGCCATCGACATTAACGAGCTGCTCAAGGAAGCGTCCCGTCAGGCCGCGGAATGGCGGGAGTTGCGCAAGGTGATCCCGTCGCTGGATACGGTGATGGAATTCAAGGACAACAGTCGCAAAAAGCTGAATAACGCTCGCATGACCAGCCACCAGGAATTGATCCTGTCTCTGATCAACGGCAAACGCACGGTTCATGAGATCTGCAACAAGGCCAGCATGCTCGAGCTTGAGGTCTACAAGTTTCTCTTCCTGATGGCCAAGGCGAGGGTGATCAGCCCGGTGCAAACAGACGCGCTAGAAAACGCCTGAGCCGGCCCCTTCTGCCGCGCCGGTCAGTCCCGCTCTTTCCAGGGCATGACGAAATCCGGCCGGGAAAAGGAATATTCGTGCTGCATATGATCGCGGCAGGTGCCGGCGATCAGGGCCACCACGTCTTCGGCGAAGACCAGGCCGTCGGAAACAGGCATCGCATACACCTGAACCTTTGAGTTTTCTGCAGAGATGAGCATCTCCCCCCCCTCCCTGTCGGCCCGCAGGTTCCGCTCCCGGTCCAGCCGGATCCCCAGAAAATCGAGCCCGGAGAGGGCATTTTCCCGCACGTTCCACCCCATCGGACTGTAATTGGAAGAAAAAACCAGCGCATCGAGGCGGCCGATTGCCGCATGATACCCGCCGATATATTTTTTCAGCCGGTAGCCTTCCATCTCCATGGCCAGGCGACACTGTTCGTTGCCCGCCGCCGCATGCTCCAGGATCTGCCTCCGGTCGCGCATCCCCCCGGTAATCCCGAAGAAACCGCTTTTCTGATTGAGGATGGAGGTGTAATCCCTGGCGGACAGGTGCTCTGACTGCATGATGAACGACGATATTCCCGCATCGATATCGCCGCAGCGGGTATTCATGATCGGACCCTCAAGAGGCGTCATCCCCATGCTGGTATCGACCGACAGTCCGTCGCGAACCGCGCACAGGGAAACCCCGCTGCCCAGGTGAACCGTGATCAGGTTGGTCTGCGCCGGCGGCTTGCCCAGCAGCACCGCCGCCCGCTTGGCCATGAACAGGTGGGACGCCCCGTGGAAACCGTATCGCCTGACGCCGTAACGCTCATACCATTCATAGGGGAGCGGATAAATGTAAGCGGGCTTGTGCATACTTTGATGAAAGGCCGTATCGAAAATTGCCGCCTGGGGAATCCTCGGGAGCAGGCTGCGGCTGGCATCGATACCGGCCAGGTTTGGTCCGTTGTGGAGCGGGGCGAGGTGTTCGACCTCGCGGATGGCTGCGACGACATCATCGTCAATCAGGACCGAACGGGTAAATTTTTCACCGCCATGAGCAACCCGATGACCGATCGCGTAAATTTCACCCAGGCTGTCGAGAACCCCCCAGTCCTTAGAGACCAGCATGCCCAGAATGACTTCGATGGCACGGTGATGATCAGGGCAGTCGACCGGAATCCGCCAGCCGCCGCGACCGGTGACCTGGTGACTGACCGTGGCATCGCCAACCACGACCCGGTCGATCGTGCCCTTGGCAAGGATGGCTTTGTTGCTCCAGTCAAACAGATGATAGTTAACCGACTGGCTCCAGCAATTAAGGGAGAGTATTTTCATAATGGCACCTCTCAATTCTCGGCAAAATCGACCATTTACCATTCCACAGTGAATCGAGCGGCAGGCACAGGCCACAAAAAACGGCGACTGGTTAAAAAACCGCCGCCGAATTTGCCGTATTGCCTCCCACCCGAAAAAGCGAAAGCATACCATAATATAAATTTTCACACAAACGTTATAAGCAGGTCCTCATCTGTATACGCAAACAGTTCCTCCTGACAATCACAGGGGCCGCCGCCCCGAGTATCGCCTTGGGCAGACGCCGCAGGACTGCCGACCCCTCGGGCTCCCATCATGGGATTGCGACCGAAAAAGCAGTTAGACGGCGGTACCGGAAACGGGGAGATCCTTGGGCTGCGCCTGTGCGGCAAATTCACGAATCTTCCGCACCAGGCTGTCACAGTCGAGGCCGGTCCGCTGCCGCAGCTCTTCCTGGGAACCCTGTTCGATAAAGGCGTCCGGCACCCCGAAACGAAGCGTCCTTACGGCAAGCCCTTCATCCGCCAAAAGTTCGAGCACGGCGGAGCCGAATCCTCCCTGCAGGGCATTTTCTTCCACCGTCACCAGCAACCCGGTGCGACAGGCTTCATCGATGAGCAGGCCGCGGTCTAGCGGCTTGACGAAGCGGGCATCGACAACCGCCAGCGAAAGCCCTTCCAGCTCAAGACATTCAGCCGCCTGCAGGGCCGCTGCAACCCCGACACCGATGGCGATGATCGAGCCGTCCTTGCCGTTGCGCAGTTTCTCCCCTTTGCCGACGGGAACCGGCAGGATTTTTTCGGGTCGCGCCAGGCCCAGGCCGTTGCCGCGGGGATAGCGGTAGGCGAAGGGACCGTCGACCGCCAGCGAGGTGTGCACGGCGCGCTCCAGCTCGATTTCGTCGCGCGGGACCATGAAGGTCAGGTTGGGGATGTGGCGCAGGTAGGAGTAGTCGAATACCCCATGATGGGTCGGTCCGTCGGCGCCGACCAGCCCGCCCCGGTCAAGGGCGAAGGCCACCGGCAGGTTCTGCAGGCAGACATCGTGCAGTACGTTGTCATAGGCCCGCTGCAGAAAGGTCGAATAGAGGGCCACCGTCGGCCGCAGGCCGTGGCTGGCCAGGCCGGCGGCAAAGGTCACCGCATGCTGTTCGGCGATTCCCACATCGTAGAAGCGGTCGGGGAACTTTTCCGAGAACTCCTTGAGCCCGGTCCCTTCGGCCATCGCGGCGGTAATGGCCACCACCCGGTCATCCTGCTGCGCAAGTTCCACCAAAGATTTACCGAACACGGCGGTATAGCTCTCGGCTCCTCCCTTGCTCGACTTGACTTCGCCGCTGGCGCGATCAAACGGGCCGACACCGTGAAAGAGTGCGGGGTTCTGCTCGGCCGGGGGATAGCCGTTGCCCTTCTTGGTCAGAACGTGCAGCAGGACCGGCCCCTTGAGGCGGGAGACATTTTCCAGGGTTTCGATCAGGTCGTCGAGCCGATGCCCATCGACCGGACCGACGTAATCGAAGCCGAATGCCTCGAACAGCATTCCCGGCGTAAAGAAGCCTTTAAGCGAATCCTCGGCGCGGCGGGCCAGGTTGAGCAGATCCTTGCCGAAGTGAGGCATGCCGACGAGAAAGCTCTTGGCATCCTTCTTCAAGCGGACAAACAGGTCAGACGTCATCTTGCGACTCAAGAAGGACGCCAGTGCGCCGACATTGGGCGAAATCGACATTTCGTTGTCATTGAGAATGACGACCAGGTCCCGGTTGAGGTGACCGGCCTGGTTCAGCCCCTCGAAGGCCAACCCCGAGGTCAGTGAACCGTCACCGATGATGGCAACCACCTTCTCTGAACCGCCGCGGGCGTCGCGGGCGGCCGCCATGCCCAGTGCCGCGGAGATCGAGGTGCTGCTGTGACCGACGTCAAAGCAATCATAAGGACTTTCGGCCCGTTTGGGAAAGCCGCTGATGCCGTCGAGCTGGCGCAGGGAACCGAACCGCTCGAGACGGCCGGTCAGCAGCTTGTGGGCGTAGGCCTGATGACCGACGTCCCAGACGATTTTATCCTCCGGAGCATTGAGAACCCGGTGCAGGGCGACGGTCAGCTCCACCACCCCGAGCGAACTGGCCAGATGGCCGCCGGTCACGGCAACGGTGTCGACGATCGTGTCGCGAAGCTCTTCCGTCAGGGCTTTGAGTTCTTCCTGGGAGAGCTGCTTCAGGGTCCGGGGGGATTCCAGTCTTTTAAGAATGCTCATGGCAATAGACAACCTGTTGTTCGATTTGAATCGTCAAGTCCAGTGAATCACGAACTGCGGTCAACGATATGGCGGGCAATTGCTTTCAGCGGTTCGGCGGCGGCGCCCAAAGGTGCCAGGGCACGAACAGCGATCTCCTTGAGTTCCTGCGCTCGCTCCCGCGCCGCGGGCAGTCCCAGCAGGGCGGGATAGGTCACCTTGCCGCGGGCCAGGTCGCTGCCGACATCCTTGCCGAGTTCCGTCTGTTCACCGACGATATCGAGGATGTCATCGGCGATTTGGAACGCCAGCCCGGCCGCCTCGCCATAGGCGGTCAAGGCCGCCATGGCCCCGTCATCGGCAGCGCCGACCAATCCGCCGCACTGGATCGAGGCGAGCAACAGGGCCCCGGTCTTGCGCGTGTGAATGTACTCGAGCACCGGGAAATCGACCTGCTTGCCTTCCGACTCCATGTCCACAACCTGACCGCCGACCATTCCCATCGAACCGGAACAGCGGGCAATGGTGTGCAGGATTTGCAGGGTGGTGTGCGCGGGGATCTGTTCGCAGGTCGCCGGACTCGACAGCAGTACAAACGCCTGGGTCAGCAGGGCGTCGCCGGCCAGGATCGCCGATGCCTCACCGAAAACCTTGTGACTGGTGGGTCGACCGCGGCGGAAGTCGTCGTCGTCCATGGCCGGCAGGTCGTCGTGAATCAGCGAATAGGTGTGAATCATCTCCAGGGCGCAGGCGACCGGCAGAGCCTGCTGCGGGTTGCCGCCGACGGCCTCGCAGGCCGCCAGGGCCAGGATCGGCCGGATCCGCTTGCCGCCGGCAAAAACCGAATAGCGCATCGCCTTGTGCAAAGTCGCCGGGAGCGTGTCTTCGGCGGGCAGCAGCGCATCCAGGGCCTTGTCGACCAGCGCGGCCCGTTGCCCGAGGTAGTTCTTCAGGTCCATCGTGTCTCCAGGCAGCACGCCTCAGGTCTCTTCAAAATCGGTGCAGGTGAAACCACCGTCCTTGGCCCGGCTCAGCTGCTCTACCCGGACTTCGACATCCTTGAGCAGTTTCTGGCAGAGGGCGGCGCTTTTCACGCCGGCTTCAAACCGGGCGAGCGACTCCTCCAGACCGAGACCCTCGCCTTCCAGGCTGTCAACAGCTCTCTCCAGGGCCTTCAGGGCGGTTTCAAAGGTTTCTTTTTTCGGCATGTCAGTCCTTTTAAGGCAAGTTGCAATTATGGCCGTGACGTCCTTGGAGAGTCAAGGCTTTTTACCGCCCAGCAGGCTCGTCAGCGCCAGCGGATCGACCCGGTCGCCACGGAGCTTGACCCCCCAATGCAGATGGGGGCCGGTCGACCGGCCGGTGCTGCCGACCTGCCCCAGCACCTCGGCCGGCCCCAGCAGCTGGTCGACGGCACAGGTGATCCGGTCAAGATGGCAGTACAGGGAAAAGAGCCCGCCGCCGTGATCAACCACAACGGTCAACCCGGTGTAATACAGATCGCCGGCGTAGACGACCCTCCCCGCCGCACTGGCTTTGACCGGAGTGCCCAGGGGGCTGCGGAAATCGACCCCGGCATGGGGCGAGCGGGGTTTCCCGTTGAGAATCCGGCGCAACCCGAAAGGGCTGCCGATCGGGTCGGCAACCGGCAACTGGAAAGTCGCGGGGATCGGTCCGGCCGTCTGCCGGGCAAAAATCTCTTTCAGCAGCTTCTGCTCGCGCGCGATCCGCTGGAGTACCGCGGGATCCTTCGGCGACACCATGCCTTCCGGCAGGGTGAGACGCTCTTCCGCCCGCTGCGCCGAAACGACCTGCAGCCGACCTTCGACCACCGCTTCCGAGCCGTCCAGGCGAACCCGGACCGGATAGCTGCCCGCTGCCGTGTCGAGATCGGTGCCGAGCAGGGCCTGCCCCCCTTGACCGGCCATGACGAGGGGAAAGCTCCGGCCGTTGAATTCGACCTCCCCCGCCACCGCCTCGCGATCACTCCAGCGAAGCAGCGCCACTTCACCGACCGCAATCACAGCCGGCTCGAGAGTCAGCTGACCGGCGCCGGCCAAAACCGGCAGGAACAGACAAATAACCAGGAAAAGGACAGTCTTCATGGCCCGGCCTCCACGATGGTCGCGCTCGCCCGTCCCGTGCGGAAACGGATCTCCACCGCGTCTCCTGCGGCCAGGGTGGCGGCGTCCCGCACCGCCAAACCGGTTTCCCCGTCGAGCACGATGGCATAACCGCGCGCCAGCGTCTGCAGTGGCGACAAGCTGTGCAAACGGTCGGAGAGCGCGGCCAGCTGCCGGTTGTTGTCATGCAGCCGGCGCCGCATGGCCAGCTGCAGGCGCCGCTCGAGTTCCTGCTGGCGCTGCCGCTGCATGGTCAGTAGCTGCTGCGGCGAGCGCAGGCGGCGCAGCAGTCCGTTTACCCTTTCGCTGCACAAATCGAGGCGGTTGCGCATCTGTCCGGCCAGGCGCAGCACCAGGTGGTCGAGGTGTCCCTCCAGTTCGAGCCGGCTTTTGGCCATCAGTTCGGCGGCGGCGCTCGGAGTCGCCGCCCGCAAATCGGCAACAAAGTCGGCGATGGTGTAATCGACCTCGTGACCGACCGCCGAAATCACCGGGATTTTCGATTCGTAAAGGGCGCGGGCGACCGTCTCCTCGTTGAACGCCCAGAGATCTTCAAGTGACCCGCCCCCCCGGCCGACGATGAGCACATCCGCTTCACCGTGCCGATTCAGCTCGGCGACGGCCTCGGCGATCTCTTTCGCCGCCCCCTCGCCCTGGACCCGAACCGCACGCAACAGCACCCGTACGCCGGCACCGCGCCGCCTCAGCACGTTGAGGATGTCGTGAATCGCGGCCCCGGTCGCCGAAGTGACCACCCCGACCGTTTTCGGGAAGGCCGGCAGCGCCCGCTTGCGAGCGGCATCGAACAGTCCCTCGGCCGCCAGCCTGGCCTTGAGCTGCTCGAAAGCCAGCTGCAGGCCCCCCACCCCTTTGGGTTCGAGGCTCTCCACCACCAGCTGCAGCTCTCCGCGTTGGGGATAAAGAGTGACGCGCCCGCGGCAGACCACCTGCATGCCGTTCTGCGGAGCAAACCCGAGCAGGCGACTCTGGCTGCGAAACATCACCGCCCGCAGCTGGGCATCGGCATCCTTGAGGGAAAAATAGCAATGCCCCGAAGCCGGGGTGGAGAAATTTGAGATTTCCCCTTCGACCAGAACGTCGACAAAATTATCCTCGACAACCTCGCGCAGCAGGGCGTTAAGCCGGGAAACGGTAAGTATGGAAGTCTTTTCTCGCATCATCATCACTACTACATATTGGGGTTTAAGGTTGACTTTTCAAGCATTCTGCCCTATATAGGCCTATCTTCCGAAAAAAAAGGAACCCTGATGTCCCGACCTTATGTTGTTACGATCTCGAGCGAAAAGGGGGGAGTGGGCAAAACCACCCTGGCCACCAACCTGGCCATCTATCTCAAGGCCATGCACGAGGATCTGCCGGTCACCCTGTTCAGTTTTGACAATCATTTCTCCGTCGACCGCATGTTCCGCATCGGGCGCGGCGCGCGACCGGGCAACGTGCTGCAGATGCTGGTCGAAGAGACGGTCGGGGAGAACCTGGAACTGGGCGAATACGGTGTCCAGTTCATCCCGTCAAGCGGCGAGCTCTGGAGCATCCGCGACCAGGTCACCGACCCCGGACGACTGGCCCGGATCCTGGCGGCCTCTGACCTTTCCGGCATCGTCATCATCGATACCCGCCCCGATCTCGACGTTTTCACCCAGAATGCCCTGTTCGCCGCAGACCGGGTGGTGGTGCCGGTCAAGGATGCCCCGTCGCTGGAAAACTGCAAACACCTTTACAGTTTTTTCGACCGCCAGCAACTGTCACGCCGAACCATCCGGGTACTCCCCTGCCTGGTCGACCAGCGCATTCATTACGACGGCCCGTTCCGCGACCCCTACCAGCTGCTCAAGGCCTATGCCATCAACCGTGGCTATCGCTGCCTGGAAGGCTATATCGCCAAAAGCCCCAAGGTCGAATCGCTCAACACCAACCCTGAAGGCAGGATTTACCCGGTCATCACCCACGGCAGAGGGACCGAGGTGCATGTGCAGTTTGCCCACCTGGCCCGGCAGATCTACCTGGAAACCCTCGAAAACCAGGAACGCCGCCTCGACCAGGTGACGGCAGAAATAAGCCAGCAGAAGTCGGAACGGGACGAATCCTTTGCGACCCGGCGGGCGAACCTGCAGAGCGATTGCCTGCTGTGCGGCACCCCCCTGGTCGGCGCTGAAGCGATCGCCCCGGCGGGCTACTACTGCGAAACCTCCGACGGTTCAGCCGCGGGATTTCTCGAAGAGGACTGCTTCGCCAGCCTGGTCTTTCCCTACTTTTACCGCTCGCGCCGGCAGATCGACACCAGCGACCCGCTGCGCGACCTTTTCCGTGAATCGGCGCAGCGCTCTTATTTCGTGCTGCGCCGGGCGCCGAACACCCGCGGCCATTACCAGCAGCAGCTCTCCTTTTACCGGTTCGACGAAGAGGGCCTGGAAATCTCCCACAAAATCATCGAGCTGACCGAGCTGAACCAGGCCGCCGGACAGGAGCCCCTGCCGCTGCTCGGACCGCTGCTCCAGCGAACCGCCCTGCTCGATGGGGAAACCCGCCTGGGAGACGCTTTTCTGCTGATTCGCCGGGTCAGTTCGGATTTTGCCGAAGAAATTCTCTACGATGAACAGTACCGGCAGTTCCGGCGGATTGCCGACAAGATCGCGGCCCAGCTCCCCGCCGACTGACAAGGATGCCGCCGAAAGCGGCTGCCGGACTTCACCTGAACCGACGGCCTTCGAAGATCCCGTGCGGTGAAGGGACCACGGGGGGCACTAACGAACCAACAGCTGCGAAACCGGCACCACCTCGACCCCCTGCGACCGGATATACCCGGCCTCGCGACGCAATGCCGCCATCGTCTGCGGATAGGGGTGACAGATGCCCACGGCCTGCCCTTTTTTGATCGCCAGCCGCACCAGCTTGCGGATTTCCTGAGCAATCAGCTCTTCCTTCTGCACATTGTCCAGAAAAACGTCGCGACCGGCCGCCGGCACTCCGGCTGCCCGGGCCACGTCGAAAGCGACCGATTTTCCGCTGGTCCGACTGTCGACGAAAAACAACCCCGCCTTGCGCATTTCTTCGATGACGACAGCCATCTGCTCGCGGTTCTGGGTAAACTGTGAACCCATGTGGTTGTTGCCGCCGACGGCATGGGGCACCCGCTTCAGGTAGCCTTGGAAACGACGCCGGACCTCCTCGGCCGGCAGCTTCACGAACAGGGCGTCGGCGCCGGGGTTCATGGCCGGGTATCCCTTAGGCTCCATCGGGATATGCACCAGCACTTCACGGCCGGCCTGGTGAGCCAGGGCCGCCACCCGCGGCGCCTTCTCGTTCTGCGGAATAATGGCGAAAGTCACCGCCAGGTCGATGTTCAGCAGGGTTCGGGCCGAATGCATATCCTGACCGAGATCATCCATGATGATCGCCACCCGCGCCCGGGTTGGCGGGGCCGGAGTTGGGGGGAGCGGTTCGGGCGGCGGAGGGGGCGGTTCGACCGGCGGGGGCGCAAAGCGCACCAGGTAGACGATCCGGTTCTCCAGGTAGACCGCTATCGCATCGGAACTGATCCCGGTATCGATGTGCGCCGCTGGCGTCACCCGCTGCACCCGCTCGGCGAGCGAACTGAGAACCTCTGCCGGAGGATAGGGACTGCTCACGTCAAAAGTGGCTATGCCATCCTGCTGGCCGGTCGTGACCTGGTCCAGGGAAATGCCGCTGCGAAGCAGGGCGCTCTCGAGTTCGACCCGCAGGTCCTCCAGCACAAATTCCCCGGTTTGAACCGGAGGAACCGGTTTCGGCAGCCAGGACTGCCGCAGGTACGACAACAGCAGCAGGCTGACCAGCAGGAAGCCGACCAGGCCCAGTGAAGCCAGCAGCACTTTGAGCTGACGACCCTGGCTTTTTTTTCGGGGACTGCGCTTGGCGCGCGAGCGTTTTTTGGGGGGCATATTCCGTTTCACAAAAAAAGGGGGGATGGATCATCCCCCCGGGCTTGTCACTGCGGCATCGTCGATCAGGCGGCGGGAGTTTTCAGGTCTTTAAAAATGTGCAATCCCTTGAGCAGGTCCAGGGCTCGCATCAACTGGTAGTCGCGGCGATCGGTCGACTCCAGGTCAAACTTATGGGGATCGGCCTCGACCGCCTCTTCGCTCTTCACATCCGGGGTTTCGATGTGGTTTTTCAGGTCTTTTTCGCGGAAATGCGCGCCCTCTTCGGACTTATTGACTTCAACCTGGGACACCAGGATGTCGGGGGTGATCCCGGTGGCCTGAATCGAGGTTCCCCGCGGGGTGTAATAACGGGCTGTGGTCAGCCGCAGGCCTGAATCGTCACTGAGCGGGATAATGGTCTGCACCGACCCCTTGCCGAAGCTCTGGGTACCCATGATGATGGCCCGTTCATGATCCTGCAGGGCGCCGGAAACAATCTCTGAGGCGCTGGCGCTGCCGCCGTTGATGAGAACCACCATCGGGTAGTCGTCTTCGGTTCCCTTGGGATGGGCGTTGAATTCCATCCGGCTCCCTTGCTCGCGGCCATCGGTGTACACGATGAGGCCGTCGGCCAGGAAGGAATCCGAAACCTTGACCGCCTGGTCGAGCAGGCCGCCCGGATTATTGCGCAAATCGAGGACCAGTCCCTTCAGACTGCCGCCGTTTTCCTTGCGTAGCTTCTTGAGCGCAGCCTGCAGTTCGTCGGAGCTGCGCTCCTGGAACTGCGCCAGCCGCACATATCCGTAGCCGTCCTCAAGGGTGCGCGACTTGACGCTGTGGATCTTGATGATCTCCCGGGTCAGCAGAAACTCCCGCGGTTTTTCAAAGGATTCACGCATGATGGTAATATTGATCTTCGAACCCTTGGGGCCGCGCATCAGCTTGACCGCATCCATGATGCTGAGATCCTTGGTAAACCGATCTTCGATTTTGAAAATCTGGTCGCCGGCCTGCAGGCCGGCCCGGTAAGCCGGAGTGTCTTCAATCGGGGAGACGATGGTCAGGATCCCGTCCTTGATGGTGATCTCTATGCCCAGACCGCCGAATTCGCCACGGGTATCGATTTTCATTTCCCGGTAGACGTCCGGCGGCATGAAGGACGAATGGGGATCGAGAGAGGCCAGCATGCCGTTGATCGCCCCGTAGATCAGATCTTTCATGTCGACCTCTTCGACGTAGCTCTTGCGAACGATCGAAAGAACGTCGGTAAAGAGCCGGATATCTTCATACTGGGACTTGGCTTCGGCAGCAATGGGGCGGGCCACCTGCCCGACCGAAAACCAGCCGAGCGGGACAAACGCCAGAAGCACCAGAACCCTGAACCACCGTTTATTGAACATCCGCGTCTCCTCCGGAATGGATGACCTCAGCGAGAGGCGAGCCAGGCCGCCGGGTCAAGCGGGGTACCCCGGTGCCTGATTTCGAAATAAACCGCATCGTTTCCCTCGAAGCCTGAAAAAGCAACCGTCTCCCCCTTCTGAACCTGGTCGCCTATTCGTTTCTCCAGTCGCGACGCCTGAGCGTACAGGGTGAAGTAGCTGTTGCCGTGATCGACGATAAGCAGGTTGCCGTACCCCTTGAACCAGTTGGCGAAAACCACCTTGCCCTGCCAGACAGCCGCGATCGGCTGATCTCTGGCGGCAGCGATTTCAATCCCGTGGCTTTCGTAGAGAGTGCCAAGTTCGGCGTGGCGCCCGGTCCCGAAAGCGACCTTCACCCGGCCCTTGACCGGCCACGGCAGACGGCCCTTCTGGGCGCTGAAAAGTGACGGCTTTTCAGTATACTCCCGGGTCTGGGTCGATTCAAGTTTTTTGACCAGGCCGGACAGCCGGGCGGCCCGTTCCTTGAGTTCGGCCAACTCCGAAGCGATCTGGCCCTTGTCCCGCTGCACCTTGCTGAGCAGCCGTTTCTTGAGCTGAACGGCATCCTTGACCGATTCCTGGTCTTTCAGTCCGGCGGCAACCGTCTGCTCCTGCTCCTGGCGCAGGGAGGCCAGCTTCTGCAAACTGCCTTCAAGCTCAACAACGCGCTGGCGATAGGTCGTCAAAAGTTCGCGGTCCTTACGGACAATTCGCCCGAGATAGTCGTAATCCTCGGCCATCCGGGCCGGGCTGCCGGAGCTGAAGAACGCCCTGAGCAAACCCATCTCGCCCCCCTTGTACAGCGCGCGAAGGCGGCGGTTGACCTGCTCCTTCATCCCCAGGGAGGCATTTCGCTGTGCTGCGATTTCCCGCTCGGCGGCGGCAACGTCCTGCTTCAGGGAAGCGAGGCGCTGCCCCTGGGAGTCGACCCGCTGGCGCAAACGGTCAAGCTCCCGCTCCACGGTTTTCAGGTCATTGCCCAGCGTCTTCTCCTGGGCCTGTTTTTCCGACAGGGATTTGGCGGCCTGGGCGATCCGCTGCTCGATCTCTTTCAGCGTCTGCCGGGTGTCGTCGATCTTTTTTTCTTCGGCGGACAGCGGCGAGCAGGGGATCAGCAGCAACAGCAGCCAGAGGCAGATATGCATTGGGAATCTGGGCACGATATTCAGATCCGGACCAGCTTGCGCAGGGACATCAGGCTGCCGAACAGGCCGAGAAAAACCCCGGCGGCCAAAAGCAGCCCCTGAAAGGACAGGGGCAGAAAAACGATGGCACCGCTGCCCGACGCCAGCAGCAGCGAAGAGAGCCCCTCGTGAAGAAACAACCGGAACAGGGCAAAGGAACCGACAATGGCGATAATGCCGCCGAGCGCTCCCTGGATCGCCCCCTCGATAAGAAAAGGGGTTTTGATGAACATCGAGGTGGCTCCCACCAACCCCATGACCTCGAGTTCGTCCCGGCGCGCATACTGGGTGAGTCGAATGGTGTTCGACACGATGAAGAGCGCGGCGAAGAGCAGAAAGCCCCCGATCACCGCGCCGCCGAGCTTAAGCAGCGCAACGAAGGATTCAAACTTTTCCAGCCATTCGCGGCCGAACTTGAGATCTTTCAGGCCGACCTCTTTCTGCAGCCGGCTGACCACGCCATCGACTCCGGCCTGGTTGCGAAAGGGGGGCTTCAAGGCAATTTCCATGGAGGCGGGCAGGATATCGGCATCCACGCCGTTCAGCAGGTCGGCATCGTTGCCGAGCCGCTTCCGGAACTGGCTGAACGCTTCTTCCCGGGTGACATAATCGACGCTTTCCACTTCCGGCAAGGCGAGAATCTTTGCCTGCAGCCCTTGCAGACTCTTGGCGTCGGGAACGGCATCGAGATAGGCGACTATCTCGACCTGCCGGCTCCAATGTTCGGTGAGCAGCTGCACGTTAAGGACGACGATGGCAAAAAAGGCGATAATGGTCAGAGCCACCGCGGCGGTACCGATCGCCACGCTGCAAAGAAAAGGGCACTGGCGCATGTTGCGCAGAGCCCTGCGGATAAAATAGATAAGACGTTCCACCGATGTTTAAACCCTCTTTAAATGATTTCTGCGCCCGGGGCGCAGCTACGGCATCCGGTCATCGACAAGCCGACCATCTTCCAGGGTGATGACCCGCCTCGGGAAACGCCGGATCATCTCACGATCGTGGGTGGCCAGCAGAACCGTCGACCCCCGTGCGTTGGCCCCCTTGAACAACTCCATGATATCGAGAGTCACATCGGGGTCGAGGTTGCCGGTCGGCTCATCGGCAATCAGCACCAGGGGATCGACCACCAGCGCCCGGGCCACGGCAACCCGCTGCTGCTCGCCGCCGGAAAGTTCCAGGGGCAGACGCTGGAGCTTATGTTCCAGCCCCACCAGTTTCAGGGTCTGAAAGACCTTTTTGCTTACCTCGAAGCGTTTCTTGCCCTGCACCTCAAGGGGAAAGGCCACATTCTCGAAGACCGTCCGCGTATTGAGCAGCTTGAAATCCTGGAACACGATCCCCAGATGCCGGCGCAGCGAAGGGATCCGGCGAATTCCCATGCGGGTGATGTTCTGCCCGTTGATGAGGATCTGGCCACGGCTCGGTTTTTCAGCGGCGTACAGGAGCTTCAGCAGGGTCGACTTGCCGGCCCCCGACGGCCCGGTGATATAGACAAAATCCCCCTTCGGGATTTTCAGGTTGAGATCGGAGAGGGCGGCGGAATCCTTGCGATATGCCTTGCTGACATTATAGATCTGGATCATTTCCGCTACCACTCGCTATAAGGGATTCCGTTGAGCCCCACCAGGTCGCTGAGACTGCGGAAATCGAAGCAGCCGCCCGGGGCGAGTTCGCCATCATCCGACGCCTCGGGAGGCAGGCAATCCCATTCATTGTCATTGGTAAAGGGATCCTGCGGGGCGCCCCGAAGGTACTTGCTGTTGACCAGGTCTTCCAGCGAGTCGGGATAACGGGCGTTGTCCGCGTAAAAGGCATCGGCGGCGCGGCGCATCTGGTAGAGATCTTCCATCAGCACGGCCTCTCGGGCCTTGACCAGGCTGCGCTTGTAACTCGGCACGGAAATGGCGGCCAATATGCCGATCACGGACATGACGATCAGTAATTCGACCAGGGTGAATCCCCCGGGATGGCGGCGCGGCGCTAACTGTAGAAATTTCATAAATGACATCTTACCAGGTATTGTAGAGTGTTCCATCCAGAGCGGTAGCAGTGCTCTGCGAGTAGACATCGTAAATGTCATCGCCGCCCCAGACCGTGGAATCAGCATCATCAGCGTAGGACCGCAACCCCCAGCCCTCGTCATACTCATCGAAGGGGTCCTGCGGAATCCGGCGCAAGTACTTCCTCTTCTCCTTGCTGGCCCCCCCCCAGTCCTTGCCCTTCACCAGGGTTTCAAGATCTTCGGGGTACCCCGAATCCCCCAGCGTGGCCCCTCCGGGCAGGGTGTTCTCCTCGACCGCCTTATCATAGTCGGCCTTGTAGGCATCGATCGCGGTGCGGATTTCCCGCAGGTTCCGGCGCAGCTCGATCTCTTTGCTGCGCCGCACCGTCACCTCGGCAACCGGCAACACGGCGGCTGCCAGAATGGAGAGAATCGCCATGGCGATCAGCAGTTCGACCAGGGTCAGCCCCCTGGGATTGTATGGCCCACTCCAGCCCCTCATGGGATGGTTACCGAACCTCCAGGGTAAAGGACATGGGCAGCACGACCAGGCGGTTGCCGGCCGGGTTGCGGAAATTGACCCGGTCAAAGCCGACCTGCGTCTGCCCGGCCGAACGGCCCTTGAAGACCAACCGGAACAGCTTCCCGCCACCGGTGACGCCGGCCCCGCCAAGTCCCTGCTTGTGGCCGACGATCAGCTCACCCTTGTCATTGTTGACACTGGTGGTGAAGAGGGTCGATTGCCCGCCCTGTCTCAGAAACTCCCCCTCTTCGGCCCGTACGAAAGTCAACAGTTGCGGGTCGAAACGAACGAACAGCGGGGCACTGTACAGATCGGCCACTTCATCGACCATCGCTTCAAGAACGAATTCCTTGTTCACGTTGACCAACCCCGAACCGGAAAAATAAATCCGGGCCCGCTGCGCAACCTGCGGCAGCGCCGGCGGAGCCATGGTCACCTGCTCAATGCGTTCCGCCGGCTGAACCGGGGCGGGAGGCACTGGCGCGGACAAGGGTGCGGGCACCGCGGGCAACGGCGCGACCGCCGGGGAGACCGGAGCCGGAATGTCTGCCGGTTGCGACGGCGGAAGCGGTCCGGGCAGGTCCCTGCCGACATTTACCGCCGTCTGCAATTCGACAACGGCATCATCCTCTTCGACGTAATCAACCACTTCATCATAGTCTTCAACCTCCTCGACCTCGAGGTCGGCGGCTTGCGCAGCGGCCGGAGCCGCAACTCCCGCCGCAACCGGCGCCGACGGCATCAGGGCGGGTGCCGCGGCCAACGGCGGCTCCTCGAGTTCGGGCCTGAAGGCGGCAAACGAACCGAAATTGGGGCCCGCCTTGAGGTCATCCTCGCCGCCAGACCAGATGCTGGCCACATCGGCATTGGGCATAGCGAGGCTTTTCACGATATGCGGGGTGATCGAAAGGAGAATTTCCCGTTTGCTCTTGTTGTTGCTGTGACTGGTAAAAAGCTTGCCCAGGAGCGGGATATCGCCCAAGAAGGGGATCGTATTCTTTCCTTTGGTCGAATCATCGCGGATCAAACCGCCGATAATCGTCTGTTCGCCGTCTTTAAGACTCAACACCGTCTGCGCATTGGTTGTAGACAGGGTAAGAACCGTCGTGCCGGTTTCCGTGCTCTTTTCCCTGTTAGAAACCGTGCTGACTTCCAGGCTCAGCTTGGTATCAACCGTGTTATCCAGATGGACCATCGGTTCGACATCGAGCTTCACCCCAACGTCAACATATTGCACACTTTCCGAGGTCTGGTCTCCATTGATGGTCACCGTTATAACCGGTTCCCTACTGCCGATATGAACCTTGG
Source organism: Trichloromonas sp. (assembly GCF_041583255.1). NCBI lineage: Bacteria > Pseudomonadati > Thermodesulfobacteriota > Desulfuromonadia > Desulfuromonadales > Trichloromonadaceae > Trichloromonas > Trichloromonas sp. Next base: position 32,707 of record NZ_JBFHGD010000006.1, read on the forward strand.
CCTTCTCTTTGTTTTTGACACGGATTTTAGGGTTGGATAGTACTTCGGCGTCGCTCTGAGTCTTCAGCAAATCAAAGGTTACCGTCGGAACCGTGTAGAACGTCTGCAAATTATTTAAACTTTGGACAAGACTGGCAACTTCAGTCGTCCCCGAGCTGAGCGCCCCGCTCACGATAGTCGTGTCGCTGGTTTTGGCAAACCCCAGACTCGCTTGATAAGGGCTCAATTTAGGGCCGATGGTGAGAGCATCCGTATGGTTGACCTCCACCAGTTCCAGGTCGAAGACCACTTCGGAATCTCCACGATCGGCCGATTCGAGAATCTGCTGGGCCAGCTTGATCACTTCAGGCTTGTCCCTTACGACCAGGGCGTTGAGCTCTTCATGAACATAAACCTTGCGCAGCTGCAGCATGGTGCGCAGCAGGTTGACGGCCTTTTTGGCATCGATGTTCGACAGGTAGAAGGTCTGGATGATATGGTCTTCGTACTGCTTGTTTTTTTCCTTGGTGTTGCTGTAAATGATGATGGTTTTGCTGTTGAGCACCTTCTTGCCCAGATCGTTGAGTCTGAGCAGCAGCTCCATGGCCTGGGCAAAGGACGCTTTTTCCAGCGCCAGGGTAACGCTTTGCTCTTTCATGTCCTCGTCGAAGATGAAGTTGATTCCCGACAACTGGGAAAGGATGTTGAACACCTCCTTGGTTTTGGCGGACTTGAAGGTCAGGGTGATCGGCGTCTCCGAGGAAACGTCGAGTTCAAAACCGTCGATGACGGTATTGCGACCCTGCTGAACTTTTTCAAGCAGCTCGAGAGCCCTGCGATTGCCGGGGTTGAGCTCCAGCGCACGGGTCAGGTTGTTCTTGGCATTGCCAAAACGGCGGGACCGGTAAAAGGCGTCGGCTTCATCGATGAGTTTCTCCGACTGGACCAGGGTTTCAGTCCGTTCGATTTCCTGAACAGCGACCGCCAGAGAAGGATCGAGGGCCTGGGACTGACGGAACTCGAACAACGCCTCGTCGTACTGATGGCGGGCAGCCAGGGTGCGCCCTTTTTCGAGATGCGCCCAGGCCGCATCGCTCTTGGCTTTCACCAGGTTCAGACGATATTCCCTGCTCTTGGGAGAAATGGACACGGCTTCGTTAAAGCTGGCCACCGCCTGATCATGCTTGCCCTGGCGCTGGTAAGCTTCCCCCTCCTTGAACGCCCGGGAGCCGGCACATCCTCCTAAAAGAGCCAGCAGCAGACCGAACACAACGGCATGCCCAACAAGCTTTCCATTCATTAAATCATACTCCTCAGCTGCAATGACCCATTGCTCCCGGCATCGGGATTAGTGGATTCGATTTCATCAGTAGGCTGTTCGTTGTCAGTCGAGAGATCTTCCTCTTCGGAGTCTTCGAAATCGTCCTCGAAATCTTCATCCTCCTCGAAATCTTCTTCGTCCTCATCTTCCTCCTCCTCGTCATATTCTATCTGAATCGGGGGAGGCCGGAAACTGGTCGGGCGCACACTGCCCGGAAAGCGACCGGCGTTCGGCGGCATCGGCGGTAACGCCATCGGAGAAGAAGAGATCGGCGGGGGAGCTTTCTTGTCGCCCAGCGGAACCGTTATCGGAAAGTTTCCGTCCCCCTGCCGAACAACGAGCTTTTCATCGGTAATTTCCTCCGCTTCGAACTCCTTGTTTTTACCGAAGCGATCCCCTTCCTTGACGATGAAGATGTCATTGTCGAGAGCGAGGAAAACCGTTTTTTGCTGATTTTCTTTTTTCAGGAACCCAAGAACGTTAAACCGGACCGAGCTCCCCTGCAGTGCGGCCGGGCTTGTCATCTGCATCGGCGGAAAGACAGGAGTCGGCGGTGCCGGCGGCGGTGCCGCAACGACTGGTTTGGACGCCGCAGCGATGGGCCGCGGCGGGGTCAGGCGAAAGATGTCCCGCGTAGGCTCCGAAAAGGCATCCATCCCGCGCTCCAGGATTTCCAGCCGAACCCGCCTTTTGTCGGTGGGGGTCAACTCAGGCGATACGTCACGGGTCGGCTTGACCTTGGCCGCCGAACCGGTAGCCCTGGCCACCCTCTCCTGCCGCGGCGAAGCCCAGTAGGCATACCAGACAGCCAGCCCCAAAATTGCCAGCAACGCCGCAAGGACGAGTTTCTGGCGGTTCATAACGCCCTCGTTCTGAATAAAGTCGACAAGCGCAGGCTGAGCCTGACCTGCTCCTGCCCCTGCTCACTGCTGCCGGTCAGGGCGACATCCTCGATGGCGACAAGACGGTCAGACTGCTCAAGCGAATGGACAAAGCGCTTGACCTGGCTGTAGCCCCCGCCCACCGAGAAGACCAGGCCGTAACGCAGCAGATCACGCTCCTCGATCGGCTCCGGGTCATAGCTGATCTGGTTGATCTCCAGCCCGGCCTCCTCCGCCAGGGTGAAAAGCTCACCGATCAGCACGGTAAACTCCGACCGCAGGGGGATCGCCTGCCAGAACGTCTTCAAATCATCGCCTGCGGCCAGATACTCGTCGTGCGGTTCCTGCGGGGCCCTGCCATCCACGCGACTCTGGCGAAGTGCAGTCTGGCGTTCGATATATTCCCGCTCCAGGGTCTCCACCCGCGGTGAAACGAGGTATCTCATGCCGGCAAAGGCACCGATATTCAGCAGCAGCAGAAAAACCACCACCAGGGGAAGTTTTTTATCCATCTGCCATGCGGCAAGCAGCAGCGAGTCCCTTGGCATGTCAAAAGGCCCCTTTCACGACGATCGAAAAACCGATCAGGCCGGCGCCTTCCTTGCGCTCCTGTCGGGCTTGCTGCAGCAGGTAGACATCGTTGAAATCGGCGGACCCGCTCAGGTTATCGAGAAACATCCGCAGGTCAGCGACCGTGCGGGCATCCCCCGTGAGGTTGAAGGATCCCTCGCGATAATTCGGCCGGATCCCGCGGATACTGACCCGCTCGGGCAAAACGGCCTCCAGGCGGTCGAGCAGCAAGGTCCAGCGAAAGCCGTCTTTTTTCAGAATTTCATTAGCAAATTCAACATCGGTGACCAGTTGTTCCTGTTCCCGGGGAGTGAGCGCCCGCGACACGGGCCCCTTTTCAACGAGCATCTGCTGCTCTACATCGGCCAACCGGCCATTGAGCAGGCCGACCCGGTTACGGGCATGCCAATAGCCGTACATGTTGACGGCCAGCAAAAGCGCCAGCACCGCGATCACCGCAAAGTATGAAAAACGCAGGGCGCGCCGATTGAGATAGGAACGACTGGCCAGGTTGAGGGTCAGTTTCATGTCATCACCTCACATCAACCGCTCGGCTGCGCCGATGGCGGCAGCCAGGTTCGGACTGACCGCCACACCATACGACAGCGGTTTGACGACAAGCCGCTCGACCTTTGGATCGAGCACAATGACATCTCTCTCGAAGGCCGCTTTCAGCGCATCGATCAGAGCACCACGCTCGGCCCAGTCACAATGCAGAAAAACGGCAGCACGCTGAAAGCCCGGGTAGTTTTCACGAATCGAAGCAAACGACATGTTTATTTCCTTGAAAACTTCAGCGGGTGCGGCAACAACCCGTTTATGCCGGTGAAAACAGGGCTTCTTCCCTTGGAAAAATTGCAGGCCCAACTGGTTTCCATCGATTCCGACCAGGATGAAGTCGTTGCCCAGGTCGAGTCGGGAGCGATAGTAATTGTAGAGATTCGGAGAATGGAAGTCGACAAGGACGGGATGATAGCCGGCCTCGGAAAGAACCTCTTCATACTGATGGAGCACGCTGCGAACGATCATCGACACCAGCAGCCGGTACCTGCCGGCCTCGGTCTTCTCCAGCACCTGGTAGTCCAGCTGCATATCCTTGGCTTCAGCCGGGAAGCTCTTTTTCAGCTGCCATTTGACAACCTCGACCCCCTCTTGCCGTGACTTGAAGGTGCTGTCCACCTCGGTCATCAGAATTCGACCGATGGGATCGGGCAACGACAGGGCGATCCGGTCCTCGCCGCCGGCAAGTGGATCCAGGGTCGCCTTGACCGCGGCAATAAAACGCGGACGGTCGAGGATATTCGCATCCCGCACCGACAGGGCCCAGGTGTTTTCGGGCAATGGCGTGGTTTTGGCTCCGGTCAGGACAACCGTTTTTGTCCCCTGACGGCGTAGCGCCACTCCACGCAACTCTCCGCCGCAGATATCCAGACTGATAAAATTACGACGAATCACCCTGCTTCCACCTTTTCAACAAACGTGACCCGGTTGATTTCCTTGAGCGTGGAAACCCCGGTCAGCACTTTTTCGAGAGCCGATTCCCGAAGAAACCGGGTCCCGGACTTTACAGCCGCTTTCTTGAGTTGCGAAATCGGCACCTTTTCGACGATCAGCTCACGCATTTCATCGTTCAGATCGAGCAGTTCGACGATCGCACTGCGCCCCTGGTAGCCCATCCCGTTGCATTCCTTGCAGCCGGCCC
>NZ_JBFHGD010000007.1:0-36757 GCF_041583255.1 Trichloromonas sp.
ATCGGTGTCGATATCGCCACCCGCCTCGATGCCAACCCGGATGCGTTTCTGATGGCGGTTGCCGTGGCTGCATCCTGCGCGTTTTTGACCCCCATCGGTCATAAGAACAACACCATTATCATGGGTCCTGGCGGCTACAAATTCGGTGATTACTGGCGAATGGGACTGCCGTTGGAGATTCTGGTGTTGCTGGTAAGCATCCCGATGATTCTATTTGTCTGGCCTCTTTGAGATCCCATGGCAGGCTGACGGAGTTCGCCAAAATGAGGCCAAAGTGCACGCATTCCAAAGACTATTGACCCCCCGCTTCAATTTTCCGAAACCTGTTAATCGGCGTGTGAATTTGATCCACCTTGGCCCCTAATCAGCGCCGAACGATGATTCGCTAAATTATCGGACAAGGTCCGAAATATATGGGGTTTAGTGCTTTCGAATGTGTCAATATTGGACGCCGATGGTGATCATTTTTTTATGCCGATTGACACAATCACAGTGATTGCAATTGGTTGCTGTACTCGGCGAAGTTAAGGTCGCCGCCACCGCCGTTGTTTTTCGAGGATGTCCTATGAATATAGTTTGTCTTTTCGGCAGCCCCCGCAAGCAGGGGAACAGCGCCACCGTCGCCCGGCATTTTCTGCAGCGGGCCGAACAGCATGGCGCCAGCGTGCGGAGCTATTATCTCAACGACCTTAACTATCGTGGCTGCCAGGCCTGCGATGCCTGCAAGACCAGCCATGAGCGCTGCGTGCTGCAGGACGATCTGGCGCCGGTCCTGGAGGCGGTATTCGAGGCCGACCTGCTGGTGATGGCTTCGCCGGTTTACTACACGGATGTGTCTGCCCAGCTCAAGGGTTTCATCGATCGCAGCTATTCTTATTTGCTCCCCGGCTACATCGCCATGGAACATCCCAGTCGGTTGCCCGTGCGCAAGCCGCTGGTTTTCATCCTGACGCAGGGGCATCGCGACCCGGCTTTGTTCGCCGACGTTCTGCCCAGGTATCGGGATGTCTTTCACTGGACCGGTTTTGCCGAAACCCATTCGCTGCGGGTGGTCGATGTCTACAGGAAGGGGGATGTCGATTCTCGGCCGGATATTCTGGCGGAGGCTGAACAGCTCGCCGACCGTCTGCTGATGGGAGCAGGATAGGCTGGCGCACTGATTTTTTTGCTGTCGGCGCAACCTCAGGGATTCATCATGACGAGTTCTCATTCGCAGCATTGCATGGCCTGTGGGTCCGCTCTGCTTTATAGCGACACCCCGATCATAACGACCTGCCACCTTTGTGGCGGCTCCGGTTGCTCCTTGATCCGCTGTCCGCAGGGACATTATGTCTGTGACAGCTGCCATGGCCAGAGCGTTCTGGCCCTGCTGCCGCTTGCGGCGGAGCGGGTGAGGGGGGAGGCGCCCGAGGATATTCTGGAGGAGTTGTTCGGGGTGCCGAAGCTGCCGATGCATGGCCCGGAACATCACTCCGTTGCCGCCCTGGCCCTGTTGCTGGCCGCGCGCCGTCAGGGGCGCCCGCTCAATGCCGTTGCCGTTGCCGAGACGATCCGGCGCGCCATGATCATCCCCGGCGGCGCCTGCGGCTACCTGGGCAGCTGCGGCGCCGGGATCGCCCTGGGGGTGGCCGTCAGCATGCTGACCGGCGCGACTCCGCTGAAGGGGGGCGAGCGCGCCCTGGCCAACCGGGCGTCTGCGGCCGGTCTGGTCGCCGCCGGCGATGGCGGTGCGCGCTGCTGCAAGCGGGCCCTGCGCAACGCGGTGCGGGCAGGGCGGGAGTTTCTGCAGCAGGAACTGGGGATCGAGCTGCCGGCCCCGGCCGCTGAAATCCACTGCCGGGACAAGGCCCGCAACCGTGAGTGTCTCGGTAGCGGCTGCCCCTATCTTTAACGGTTTCGTTACTTCTGAGGAGGATCCATGTCTGCCGATTCGTTGTTGAGTTTTCTCAAGCCGCAGCTGGGCCGCGAGATCCACGTCGGTTCCTGGCTGACCATCACCCAGGAGCGGGTTGACCGTTTCGCCGAGGTGACCGGCGATGTTCAGTGGATACATACCGACCCGGAACGGGCGGCCAAGGAGTCTCCCTACCGGGCGACCATCGCCCACGGCTACCTGACCCTGTCGCTGCTGCCCTGTCTGACCGAGAGCAATCACCCCGATTTTTTCCAGAAGAATTATCCCGGCATGAAACTGCGGGTCAACTACGGCGTCAACAAGGTCCGCTTCCCATCCCCCGTGCTGGTTGGTTCCCGCATCCGCGCCCGGACCCTGCTGGAGCGTGCCGAAAGGGTTGGCGAGGCGGTGCAGATCAGCTATCGGATCACCGTGGAGATCGAAGGAAACGACAAGCCGGCCTGCGTGGCCGAATCGCTGGTTCGGGTTTACCCGTGATCGATCGGTGACGAGCGAACGCAAAAAAGCCGGAGCGCAGGCCCCGGCTTTTTTGGCGTCAATGCGGTATCCGTTATTTGCTGGCTTGCCCGGCCGCCTCGTGGGGCGAGGTGACACCGCGAACGATTCCGACCAGCAGCATCAGTGCAGGAACCAGCTGCATGGCGACGATCAGGCCGCAGAAGCCGAGGAACAACCAGACCAGAAGGCCGCTGCCCTGGGCCGCGGTTCCGGCGGCGAAGGCGCTGGTTGCCAGGGTCATGAGTCCGGTAAAGAGTGCGCTGGTTCTGGCGATCGCTTTCATGGTGTCCTCCTTTTAAGGTTTTTGTTGAATCCGTTGCGTTCAGGTTTCTATGTTACTTGCTGGTTTCTTCGGCGGCTTCTTCGCGCGGAGCCATCACCCCCTTGACGATGCCGAGCATCACCAGCAGGGCGGGGATCAGCTGGGCGGCGACGATCATGCCGCAGAAACCGAGGAAAACCCAGACCACGATCCCGCTGTGGTCAACCCGGCCGCCGCTGGCGAAAGCGGAGCTGGCAAAAGTCATCAGGGTGGCGGTGGCGGCGGCGATTCTGGCGGTGGCTTTCATGATGTCCTCCTTGTGGGCTCTATGGGTTTAAAGATGACGTCTTGTTCAATTGGGTGGTTCGTCATTTATCCTGTTTCAACGGTTTGAGGCGGCTTGCCCTGCGCGCTTGCCGAACAGGCTTTTGGTCCCGGCGATGAAGAGGAGCAGGCCGGGGAGCAGCTGGGTGGAGACGACCAGGGCGAAGAAACCGAAGAAGAGGATGGTCATCAGGCCGAGGCCGGAATTGCCTGCGCCATTGGAGGCCAGGGCGGAAGAGGCTGAAGCGATGAGCAGGATGATGGCCGACGGAAGGGAGTTTTTCATGGCGTGCTCCTTGGGTTCGCTGTTGCTTGCTGTTGACTTGGTATATAGCGAAGAGCGTACCAATATTGGAAATATTTTATCAGTGTTTTGCAAGCTTTCGTTTTTGCGAGTGAAAAAACTTTATTGGGAACATCGGAGAGGCTTGTTGGCGGGGGACTTTGTATAAGTTAAACATACAGGTCAACGTGTGTTCATGTTAATTCAATTGCATTAAAAATAAGGCAACCACGCTTTTTTAAAAAAGAAACCATGAAAAAGGGGGTGTATCCCCTTTTTATACAGGGTGTATAGGCGGAGGCAAGAAGGCAGAAGGTGGGGGGAGGAGACCCTGGAGCGTCTTTACCCTGGTCGGACGAACCGTTGCGAAGAGAGGATCAGTCAATGATCGATTATGATGCGCGCCTTGACTTCCAGGTGCGGGATTACGAGTGTGACATGCAGGGGGTGGTCAACAACGCGGTGTACCAGAACTACCTCGAGCATGCCCGACATGAATTCATCAAGACCCTGGGGGTTGATTTTGCCGATTTGGCCAGGCAGAAAATCAACCTGGTTGTGGTCAGGGCCGAACTTGACTACAAGACCCCGCTGGTCAGTTCCGATCGCTTCTGGATCGGCACCCGGCTGGAAAAACTGACGCCCCTGCGGTTTGTATTTTTTCAGGACATTTACCGCACAGCGGATCAGGCCCTGGTGGTGAAGGCGAGGATTATCGGAACCGCTCTCAACGAGCGGGGGCGGCCGAAAATGCCTGCCGAGATCGCCCGGGCCCTGACCCCGAAGGCTGCTGTAAGCGTTGAGTGATAGGAGAATATTCTACAGGTGGCGCAGGATATGCTACACCCGGGAGCCGTTCGGATAACGGTTCCCGGTTTTTTTTATGTGAAATTGGACGCTTGGCAAGATGGCACGGCTCGTGAAAAAGATCACGCAGGGAACAAGCTGCTCACTTGTTGCCTCCTGTTCAAGGTCCTGAGCATGACGGTAAAAGGCTTATTCATTTATTTCAAGGAGACAGTAAATTATGAGTCGTCGTGGTTTTATGCTGGTGCTGGTCGGGGTGCTGGTTCTTTTCGCCGGAGCGTTTGCTTTCAGCGGGTCCGGTGTCAAGACGGAATCCTCTGTCGAACTGCAGGTCGGCAATCTCACCTGCGGCGCCTGCGTCGAGAAAATCAAGGGGGCTGTGTCCGACCTGGATGGCATCGGTGGTGTAGAGGTTGATCTGGCGAGCGGACTGACCCGAGTTTCCTTTGATAGTAGCCGTACTGATGCGGCGGCTATCGCCGAGCGGATCGCCCGTGCCGGTTATCCGGTTGGCCCTTCTGCGGAAGGTCGGGTGGTTCCGTCCACCAGTGACGTTCGTTGTCCTGCCGCCAAACCGGTCAGCAAGAGCGGGTGCGGTGGCACCTGTTGTGGCTAGTCAACCGTTGGTGCCATCAACAACTCAACACATGGAGAGATAGAATGTCTGATCGTGATTCAAAACGCGCCCAGTTCGACGCGGATAAGAAAAAAAATTACCTGCCCCTGCTGGCCTTTGGCCTCCTGCTCCTGGCCGGCGTCGCCCTGATCGGTTGGAAGTTTATCGGTACCGGCGAGGGGAAATACCCGCTGGTCACGGCTGTTGCCGGCCAGGTGTCGATTCCGGTCGCCCGGCTCGATGATGGCAATGCTCATTTTTTCAGCTATCGGCAGGGGGAAACCGTGATTGATTTTTTTGTGCTGAAAAGCCATGACGGCGTGCTTCGGGCCGCTTTCGACGCCTGCGACGTCTGCTATCGTGAAAAGAAAGGCTATCGCCAGGAAGGGGACGAGATGGTCTGCGTCAACTGCGGGCAGCGTTTCAGTTCCGATCGCATCAACGAAGTCAAGGGCGGCTGCAATCCGGCGCCCCTGGTCCGCAACGTAGCCAACGGTAACCTGGTGATCACCGAACAGGACCTTAAGCTCGGCGCTCGCTATTTTGAAGGGATCTGATCTCCCATGAAGCTTCGCACCATCGCGTTCAATAACCTGCGCCGGCGCAAGTCGCGCCTGGCCTTCCTGGTGATCGGCCTGTTGATCGGCATCGCCACGGTAGTGACCATGCTGTCGCTCTCTGAGGCGATGACGGCCGAAGCGCAGCATAAGATGGAGAACTTCGGTGCCAACATCCTGATCACCCCGAAAACCGACGAGCTGTCGCTGTCGTACGGCGGCATCACCTTGGGCGGCGTGACGGTCGACCCCCGGGAAATCCGCGAGGCTGACCTGGACCGGATTCTTACGATCCCGAACCGCCGCAATATCGCCGCCGTGGCCCCGAAGATACTCGGGGCGGTGCAGGTGAAAGGTGAGCGGGTCATGCTCATGGGGGTTGCCGCTGACCGCGAATTTCACCTCAAGCGCTGGTGGAGCGTCGATGGCCGGCCGCTGGCGGCGACCAACGAGCTGGTTGCCGGCAGCGCCGTGGCCCGGCGGCTGGGCCTGGTCATGGGCGAGACGGTCGCGATCGAAGACTTTCCCTTTTTGGTGACCGGGATCCTGCAGGAAACCGGCTCTCAGGACGACGACCTTTTGATCGCTTCGTTGCCGACGGCTCAAATCCTGCTCGGTAAGCCTGGCCTGGTTTCTTTGGTCGAGGTGGCCGCCCTCTGCGGAGACTGCCCGGTCGACGATATGGTCAGCCAGATCGCCGCGGTGCTCCCCGATGTCAAGGTCGGCGCCATCCAGCAGGTGGTCAAAAGCCGGATGCATGCCATCGAGCAGTTCCAGGTCTTCGCCTTCGGGGTGGCGGCCGTGGTGATCCTGATCGGCGCCCTGGTGGTCTTCGTCACCATGATGGGCTCGGTCAATGAGCGAACCCGCGAAATCGGCATTTTCCGTGCGCTCGGCTTTCGCCGAGGGCACGTGGTCAGCCTGATTTTGACCGAGGCCTTCTGGGTCAGCCTGTTGGCCGGCGTGCTCGGCTTTTTCAGCGGTATGCTGGCGACCCGCCTGCTGCTGCCGGTGCTGGCCGAAGAGCACGTTCACCTGACCTGGGATCCCCTGCTGGCTTCGGGCTCGATCCTGCTGGCCGTGGTCGTGGGTACCCTGGCTTCGCTCTATCCGGCCCTGCATGCCAGCCGGCTTGATCCGACCGAAGCGTTGCGCACCCTTTGAGTTAACTGCTTTTTCCAACCTGGATGGTCTTATGGCATTTATCGAAATCAGCGGATTGAGCAAATTTTACGACAGCCGGGCCGGGCGCGTTGACGCTTTGGCCGGCATCGATCTGAGTATAGACGAGGGGACGTTCCTCGGGGTGATGGGGCCTTCCGGTTCGGGCAAGAGCACCTTCCTGTCGATTCTCGGCGGGCTCTGCCACCCGTCTTCCGGAACCCTGCGCATCGACGGCATCGACCTCTTTCAACTGCCCGGCGAGAAGCTCGCCGATTTCCGGCGCGAGTACCTCGGCTTCGTTTTTCAGTCGTTCAATCTGGTCCCCTACCTGACGGCCCTGGAAAACGTCATGCTGCCGTTGGCGGTAAAAAAGATGCCGACTGCCGAGAAGCGCGAGCGGGCCTTGCAGGTGCTTGCGCGGGTCGGGCTGAAGGCGCGGGCGACCCACCTGCCCGGGGAACTCTCAGGCGGCGAACAGGAGCGGGTCGCCATTGCCCGGGCCCTGGTCAACCGCCCGCCGCTGATCCTCGCCGATGAGCCGACCGGCAGCCTCGACAGTGCGACCTCGGCGGAAATCATGGCGCTCTTTGCCGAACTCAATGCCGAGGGGCAGACCATCGTCATGGTGACCCATAATCCGGAAACGAAATCCTGCTTTCACCGGACCCTGTTCCTGCGCGACGGGCAAATCGCCGATGCCCAGGAGCCGGCGTTGTCCGGCGGCTAGGAGAGTCCCGTGGTCCTGCTGCTGCTGATCCTCATCGGAGGGATCGCCTGCGCCATTCTCGCTGAACAGGAGAAGGGGCGCGAGGACGTCGCTCGTGGGCACGACGACTGCCCGGGCTGCGGGCATGCCGTCGATGCGGAGTGGCTGATCTGTCCCCACTGCCGTTCCATGCTGCGTGAACGCTGCACGGGTTGCGGTCAGCAGCGGTCCGTCTTTCACCGTTATTGTCCGCAGTGCGGCGAACCGGAACAGGAGCGGACAGCATGAAGCGCTGCATCGTTGTCTTCGCATTGGGACTGGCCGCCGGCACGGCGGTGCTGGCATACAATCTCTGGGCCTACTGCTGCGGCCGCTGCACCCTGCGCGGTTTTCTGGTCATCGGGCCTTTCGAAAAAACAATGATTGGGCTGACCCTTGTTGCGGGGCTGTCGCTTGTCGCGCTCAAGGCTTTTCGCCGCCGCCAGCTGGCCGGCCGCCGCTGCAACTGCGGGGCCATGCTTTCCGATGCCTGGGCGTTCTGCCCCGAATGCGGCGTCAGCCGCCGCTGATCCGGAACCGTTCGTTTAATCCTTTCTCGTTATTCCTTCTGGCTATTTTCCTGTTTGTCATTACAATTATATAGATTAAGATGAATGTCTGTTCCTGGGTCTGCCGCAGGAGTTGACCCCTGCGGCTGGCTCGGGTACGAAAAACCTGGCGGGAGCGGCGCCGTCTCTGCTGGCGCGCGAGGCGTTCAGGCCATAACCTTTCGTTGCTGCCGGGTTATCGATATTTTTTCTGCAGGATGCCTGACGAATGAATACAAGGGGTGACTTCATGCTGAAACGGTATGTGCTGCTGATCCTGTTCTCTGTCGGACTGCTGTCCGGCTGTGCCGTCAACCCGGTGACCGGCAAGAGCGAACTTCGGCTGGTTCCGGAGAGTACCGAGATCAACCTCGGCAGCGAACAGTATGCCCCCAGCCGGCAGATGCAGGGGGGGGATTACACGGTCGACCCCGAGGTGGCCGCCTATGTCAGCAGCGTCGGCAACCGGCTGGCGGCGGTCAGCGACCGCGGTTTGCCCTACGAGTTCAATGTCATTAACGATTCGACCCCCAATGCCTGGGCGCTGCCTGGCGGCAAGATCGCCATCAATCGTGGTCTGCTGACCGAGCTGAACAGCGAAGCGGAGCTGGCGGCGGTACTGGGGCACGAGATCGTGCATGCCGCGGCCCGTCATGGCGCCAAGGGGATGGAGCGTGGGATGCTGATGCAGGGGGTGGTGCTGGCGGCCCAGGTGGCATCGAGCAACAGCGAATTCGGCAACTTGGCGGTCGGCGGCGCGGCATTGGCCGGCCAGATGATCGGCCAGAAATACGGTCGTGATGCCGAGACTGAGTCGGATTATTACGGTATGCAGTACATGGCGCGGGCGGGGTATGACCCGCGGGCCGCCATTGGCCTGCAGGAGACCTTCGTTCGCCTGTCCGAAGGGAAGAGGCAGGATTGGCTGTCCGGGCTCTTTTCCAGTCACCCTGCATCGCAGGAGAGGGTCGAGGCCAACCGCGAGACGGCCAAGCTCTTTCCTGCCGGGGGGGAACTCGGGGTGGAACGCTACCGGCAGAAGATGGCGACCCTGATCCGCAGCAAGGAGGCCTATGCCGCCCACGACCAGGGGCGCAAGGCCCTGGCCGAGGGGAATGCCGAGCAGGCGCTGGCGCTGGCGGAGCAGGCGCTGGCGGCCGAACCGCGCGAGGGGCTGTTCCATTCGCTGCTCGGCGACGTGCGCTTCAAGCAGGGGCGCTACCAGGACGCGGTGACCAATTACGACCGGGCCCTGCTGCGCAACGGCGAGTATTTTCATTTCTTCGTCAAGCGCGGCCTGGCCCGCGAACAGCTCGGCCAGAAAGATGCCGCCTACGCCGACCTGGAGAAGAGCCTGCAGCTGTTGCCGACGGCCACCGCCCTGAATTCGCTGGGCAACCTGGCGCTGGCCCGGGGCGATCGCCAGAAGGCCAAGGAATTTTACGCCGCCGCCGCCGGTTCCAAGTCCGAACCCGGACAGGAGGCCGGCCGTTCCCTGGTTCGGCTCGACCTTGCCAATAACCCGAACCAGTATCTGCAAATCCGCCTGGGGCTCGATGGCTCCGGGTATCTGCTGGCTGAAGTCGTCAATCCGACCGGTGTCCCGGTGGCCGATATCGATTACCTGGTTCAATTCGTCGACGACCGGGGGGCGCAACGACAGGTCGCGCTGCGGGTTCCCGCTACCCTGGCGCCCGGCACCTCGGCGCGGATGTCGACCGGCATCGGACCGGTCAGCAGCGGCGCGTCACTCAAAGGGCTAAAGGCGGCGATCGTCAAGGCCCGCGTTGCCGAATAGGGGCGGCCCGAATTTTCGCCGGTTATTCAAGAGAGGTTCACATGCTGTTGTCTTTGTTGAAAAAACGCCGTAGTATCCGGAAATTTCAAGCGCTTCCGGTGGTCGCCGAAAAGGTCGACCAACTGGTGGAGGCGATGCTGCGGTCGCCGTCATCCCGCGGGTACAATCCCTGGGAGTTCGTCGTGGTGACCGATCCGAGCCTGCTCAAGCAGCTGTCTAAGGCCAAGGAGCATGGGTCGGCTTTGCTCGAGGGGGCTCCTCTGGCCATCGCGGTCTGTGCCGATCCGCAGATTTCAGACGTCTGGATCGAAGATTGTTCGATTGCGGCGCTGATCATTCATCTTGCCGCCGAGTCGCTTGGGCTCGGGAGCTGCTGGGTGCAGATCCGGGAGCGCCGCCACAGCAAAGACCTCTCTTCCGGCGACTTCGTGCGCAAAGCCCTGGCGCTGCCGGACAGCTGCCAGGTCGAAGCGATCGTCGGCATCGGTTATCCGGCCGAGAAGAAGCCGCCCCATCCGCGGGAATCGCTGCTTTACGATAAGGTTTACAGCAACCGTTACGGTACGCGCTGGTCCATGTCAGATCCCGGTCGCCGGGAGAGTTTTATCGAAAAAGTTGCTTTTGCCATGGAGGATTATTTCGGTTCCGACGACCGTCGGATCGAACATGCCCACCGGGTTGCCGGCTATGCCCGGGAGCTTCTTGCCGCCATCGATGCCGACGAGACCCTGACCCTGCTGGCAGCCTATCTGCACGATATCGGCATCCCCGAGGCCGAACGCAAATACGGCAGCTGCCCCGGCCATTGCCAGGAGCAGGAAGGGCCTCCCGTGGCCCGGGCTCTGCTGGAAAAACTCGGTGCCGACGAACGCCTGATCGTGACGGTATGCGAACTGGTCGGTTGTCACCACACCCCGGGCGCGATCGATTCGCCGGAATTTCGCATCCTCTGGGACGCCGACGCCCTGGTGAATCTTGTCGATGTTGTCCCAGGCAAGGATCCCGAGCAGATTGAACGGATCCTGGAAAAGTCGCTGGTCACTGAAACCGGCTATCGCCGGGCCCGCAAGCTCTTTTTGTCCTGAATCTTTCGTTTTATTTGAAAAAGCCAACCTGTGTCTGTATGCTGACAGGACATATTCTCTGCGCATACTCATATCGGGAGGGCAACATGACGGAAATCCAGAAGATCATCACGTTTCTCGACACCTACCAGGCAAAGAACGGTCTCGAAGGCTTGTCTGCGGCCGAAGCCAGCCGGCTCCTCGATGAGGCCGGCCTTCTTGCCGATGATGCCGCCAAGCCGGGAGAACCGGTGCGCCGGTTGTTGCGGAACGGGAGTATCCCGCACGCGTACAAGGTGCAGGGTAAGTGGGTTATCCCCCCATCTTCCCGTCCCGTTGCCGCCGCCGAATCCGGGCCGGAAAAAACGTCGATTTCGCGAATGAAAATCCTGCTTCGACTGCTCTATTCCATTCTTTTCCTGCTGGTCTTTGAAGTTCTCCGGCTGATCGTTCAGCTGACGGTGCTGGGTCAGTATGTCTACCTGCTGATCATGGGCGTGCCGAGTGTGCCGCTGAGAAAATTCGGGGCCAGGGTTTCCGATTACACCTACTCTGTTCTCCGCTATCTTACCCTGTCTGAAAACGCAAAACCCTATCCCTTCGCCAGTTTTCCGGGTGAGGTCTCGCCGCCGGAGCCGGACGTCTCGTTCGAGTAACCGGCAACATCTGGCCAGCATGATTCGCTGGCCAGACATTTTTGCTGAATCTGGTTATGCACTTGGCTCCAGTTGAGGTTGGTTGGCCGCCAACCAGACCAATCGAATTCACAGGAATAGGCAGGATATCCAGGATAATAGATTAACTGTTGAGTGCCACCAACTCGTGGACACTTTTTAGTGCCACCAGCTCGCGGACTCAATGATTGCTAACGCATTCTGTATGCGAATTCATCGACCTGGGTTTTATCCAGGAATAGTTTCAGTCTTTGTTCTTTGACATCGATAGTAGCCACCACGTATTCAAGTTTCAGTTCTGGAGGTACGGAGAACTGTTCGCCGAAAATATTGAGCTTTAGATCGCTACGGATCAGACGCACCAGATGGTAGCGGCCGACCTCCGGCTTTTCCAGTCGCTGCCGAGGGACTTCCTCATGGTTTGGAAATCTGAGCTGTGCCTGCGTGGCCGCCAGTGCTTTGAGAGGCGTTTTTCCGCCCAGCTTGCTGTAGCGATATTTGCTGTTATGACGTTGTTCGAAAGCAAGGGTTCCCACTCGCAACTCCTCGGCGGTTGTCATGATCACTTTGTTGAGGAACTTCTGCTGGTAGTGATCATTGAACTGCTCGATCAAACCGTTGCGCCAGGGTTCCGACATCGGGACGAACCAGAGTTCGACGCCATGATGCAGGCATAGGCGGATAAACTGACTCGTAGCCCGAGGATATTTTGGACTACCGAAGAAGGATAAGGCGTTGTCGACCTGAAGATTGTCCGGGATTCCAAGTCGAGTCCAAATAGCCCAAGTTCCATCCAGAATGTCCTCGCCGGATTTGGATGGCGACGAATGCAGCCCGCATCGTGCCGTTGCAGCATCGATTGTATTGAGGCCGTAGAAACGGATCGGCCCCGTCAGATAACACGGGCCGACCATATCCATTTGATGTGTCTGATTCGGCAGAAACGCCGGGAGTTTGGGATAAGGTGTTCCTTTGGGTTCGTATTTGCCGGTCCTTCGATGGGTCAGCTCGTTGCGACTCAGAATGCGATTAATCGTGCGTAGTGAAGGCAATGGCTTAATGCCAAGATCCTCAAGTTCCCACAGGATTGCTTGGGCGCCACAGAACAGATCTTGATTGTAGAGATTGAGGCGAATCATCTTGGTGATCTCTTCAATCTCCAGCGGTGTCCGATTGGTTGCATGGGACAAAACCGTCGGTCGATTTTCACACCAAGAGCTGTTTTTCTCATCGTAGCGCGAGATCCATTTGTAGAGCCAAGACCGTGATCGACCCATGGAAGCGCAGATCGATTCGGGCTTTTCGCCTGACAGAAAACGCAGAACCGCTTGGATACGTTGTTTAATCTCATCCTTCATGAACACCTCCGTATGGGAAATGTTCAGAGAATGATGGGTGGCTATTCGATTGTCAGAGAACTATTTTTGTCCACGAGCTGGTGGCACATATTTTTGTCCACGATGTGCTGGCACTCAACAATTAACCATTATGGTTTCTGAGCTTTATCCTGTCCAGCCTGTCTATCCCTGTTAGAAGTCTTTTTGCTTTCGACCTGTACTCATTCTCTTGAGTAACGTCATAACTGGATTGCTGAATAATCAATGAGGGCAGGGACACCGGTTCCCAGCTGCCGTCCGCCAGAGAGAATCGCAGTGTCAGTTCTCTGTTGCGGTGATCCTCCATCTCCTGTTACTTTCTCTCCTGGTGGGGGTATGCTGTCGCTATTTCTGGCGACCCGATTCAGAACTGACCGATTTGTGGAGTTATGAATGAAAAATGGGGAGCGGTTCCCCCTGGGGCTGAAAAATCAGTTTGCCAGTGACAACTATGCCGGCATCTGCCCCGAAGCCTGGCAGGCCATGGCGGATGTTTCGACGGGATATGCCAATTCATACGGCGATGATTTGCACACGGCCCGGGCCTGCAACCAGTTGCGGGATTTTTTTGCGACGGATTGCCAGGTTTTCTTCGTTTTCAACGGCACCGCCGCCAATTCGCTGGCCCTGGCGTCATTATGCCAGTCTTATCACAGTATTGTCTGTGCCGAATCGGCCCATATCGAAACTGACGAATGCGGCGCCGTCGAATTTTTCTCCAATGGCACCAAGGTGCTCCTGGTACCGGGCCGGGAAGGGAAAATCGACCTGGAGGCGGCCGAGCATGCGATCACCCGGCGTACCGATATCCATTATCCGAAGCCGAAGGTTCTGAGCATTACCCAGCCCACAGAGCTGGGCACCGTCTACAGTGTCGAGGAAATGCAGGCCGTCGGTGCCCTGGCGCGAAAATACGATATGAAACTGCATGTCGACGGAGCGCGGTTCGCCAATGCCGTGGCGTCTCTGCAGGTCGCGCCGGCGGAAATCTCCTGGCAGGCCGGAGTCGATGTGCTGACCTTCGGCGGAACCAAGAACGGGCTGGCGGTGGGAGAGGCCGTGGTGTTTTTCGACGCCCGGCTGGCCCGGGAGTTCGATTACCGCTGCAAGCAGGCCGGGCAGCTGGCCTCCAAGATGCGCTTCCTGTCGGCTCCCTGGAGCGGCATGCTGGCTGCTGGCGCCCTGCTGCGGCACGCCGCCCATGCCAATGATTGTGCCAGCGCACTGGCTGCCGGCCTGGGCGCGGTTGCCGGTCTCGAGGTGGTCTATCCCTGCCAGGCCAACGCGGTCTTTGTCAAGATGCCCGATCCCCTGATCGAGGCCCTTCGCCGGCGGGGATGGCATTTCTACACCTTCATCGGTTCGGGGCTGGCCCGCTTCATGTGTTCCTGGAGCACCCGTAAGGCGGATATCGATGAGCTGCTCGGCGATGTTCGGGAGCTGGCCGCCGCCTGCTGACCGGCATTGCCGAATTTGCCGGCGCCTTGCCCGTTTCCCTGTCTTGACATCCTTCGGCTATTTTCTTACCCTGCGAAACATTTTCGGTTCGGCAAAGAAAGGATTTCCCTATGCGCGTCACCGCCATTATCCCAGCCCGCTATGCTTCGACGAGGTTTCCCGGCAAGCCCCTGGTCGACATTCTGGGCAAGCCGATGATCCAGTGGGTTTACCAGCGGACCATCGAATCGTCGCGGGTGGACCGGGTTGTTGTCGCCACCGATGACGAGCGTATTTTCGCAGCTGTCAGGGCGTTTGGCGGCGAGGTGCAGATGACCAGCCCGGACCATCCCACCGGCACCGATCGGCTGGCCGAGGTTGCGCAGCGCATCGACACGGACATCGTGGTCAACGTGCAGGGGGACGAGCCGTTGATCGACCCGCGGATGATCGATCTGGCCGTCGCGCCGCTGGTGGAGGATGCCGCCATCCCGATGGGAACGCTGATGACGCCGATCGGGTCGGTAGAAGAATTTCTCAATCCCAACGTGGTCAAGGTGGTCGTCGATGCCAAGGGCTTTGCCCTCTATTTCTCCCGGGCCCCGATTCCCCATCCCCGCGACCATGCGCAGAACCTGTCCGAGTATTTCAGTCAGCTCAAGGCATACAAGCACATCGGCCTGTATGTCTACCGCAAGGGCTTTCTGCTCGACTACCCCAAGATGCCGTCGACCCCCCTCGAAAACAGCGAAAAACTCGAACAGCTCAGGGCCCTGGAGCAGGGCTACCGGATCCGGGTCGTGCCGACCGACCTGGTTTCCCAGGGGGTTGATACACCGGCCGATCTCGAGCTGGTCCGGGCATTGCTCGGCGCTGCCGATCAAGGATAGCCGCCGGCCAATTTGGGGGTTTTCTTTTTAGGGGCATCAGTGTACTATTCCTGCTTTGATTTCAAACTCGGGCCGGCCATTCGGCGCCCCGGGTGCCAATAAAAGGAGTTCGGATGAAAACCAAGTTTGTGTTTGTGACCGGGGGAGTGGTTTCTTCACTCGGGAAGGGGTTGGCCGCCGCGTCGATGGGGGCGCTGCTGGAGGCGCGCGGGCTGCAGGTATCGATGCAGAAGCTTGACCCCTATATCAACGTTGATCCGGGAACCATGAGCCCGTTTCAGCATGGTGAGGTTTTCGTGACCGATGACGGGGCCGAGACCGACCTTGACCTCGGTCATTACGAGCGTTTCACCACCGCGACCCTCTCCCGCAAATCGAACTTTACCACCGGCCAGGTCTATGACTCGGTGATCCGCAAGGAGCGCCGCGGCGATTATCTGGGCGGCACCGTTCAGGTCATCCCGCATATCACCAACGAGATCAAGGCCAAGATCCTTGACAATGCTCGCGGGGTCGACCTCGCCATCGTCGAGGTCGGCGGCACTGTGGGCGATATCGAATCGCTGCCGTTTCTCGAGGCGATTCGCCAGTTCCGCACCGACCGCGGGCATGAAAACGTTCTCTATATTCACCTGACCCTGGTTCCCTATATCCCGACCGCGGGTGAGCTGAAAACCAAGCCCACCCAGCACAGCGTCAAGGAACTGCGCGAAATCGGCATCCAGCCCGACATCCTGCTGTGCCGCTGCGACCGTGAAATTCCCCGCGACATGAAGGCCAAGATCGCCCTCTTCTGCAACGTCAAAGAGGAGGCGGTCATCACCGCCCGCGATGTCGGCTCGATCTACGAGGTGCCCGTTGCCTACCACGAACAGGGGCTCGACGAGCGCCTGGTCGATTATCTGAATATCTGGACCAAGGCGCCGGATTTGTCCGAGTGGCAGCGGATTGTCAAGCGCATCAAGGAACCGGCCTCAGAGACGACGATCGCCATTGTCGGCAAGTACGTCGAGTTGACCGAGAGCTACAAGTCGCTGGCCGAGGCGCTGATCCACGGTGGCATCGCCAACGATTGCCGGGTCAATCTCAAGTATGTCGATTCCGAGGCCCTTGAGCGGCACGGCATCGACGGAACTTTCGACGATGTCGACGGCATCCTGGTTCCCGGCGGCTTCGGCGAGCGCGGCAGCGAGGGGAAGATCGCGGCGATTCAGTATGCCCGGGAAAACAAGATTCCATTCTTCGGCATTTGTCTCGGCATGCAGATGGCCGTGGTCGAATTCGCCCGCAATGTCTGTGGCGTTGAGGATGCCTTCTCTTCCGAATTCCGCGAAGGGGCCAAAAATCCCGTCATTCACATCATGGAAGGGCAGAAGACCGTCAAGGGCAAGGGCGGTACCATGCGACTCGGAACCTACCCCTGCGCACTTGGTCAAGGGACGCTGTCCCGGCGCATCTACGGGCAGAAAAACATCTCCGAGCGGCATCGGCACCGGTTTGAATTCAACAATGCCTACCGCAAGCAGCTGGAAGGGTGCGGGCTGGTTCTTTCCGGCATCAATCCCGAGTCTGACCTGGTCGAGATCGTTGAAATCGCCGAACACCCCTGGTTTCTCGGTTGTCAGTTCCATCCCGAATTCCGGTCCCGTCCGATGACTCCGCATCCGTTGTTCGAGTCTTTTGTCGGCGCCTGTCTGAAGCAAAAAGGAGATATCCAAGGTGGTGCGTGAAGTCGCTGTCGGCAATGTGGTTTTCGGCGGCAATCGGCCCCTGGTGCTGATCGCCGGTCCCTGCGCCATCGAAAATGAAGGCCTGACCCTGCGCATCGCCGAATTTCTCAAGGAGCTGACCGCTTCGCTGGGGATCGGCCTGGTGTTCAAGGCGTCCTACGACAAGGCCAACCGCACCTCGGTCAGCGCCTTTCGCGGCCCCGGCCTGGAGGAGGGCCTGCGGATCCTGGCGCGGGTCAAGGCCGAGTTCGATCTGCCGGTCCTTTCGGATGTGCATGATATCACCCAGGTCGCCCCGGCGGCCGAAGTGCTCGATATTATCCAGATCCCGGCCTTTCTCAGCCGGCAGACCGACCTGCTGGTGGCGGCGGCGCAGACCGGGAAGGTCGTCAATGTCAAGAAGGGGCAGTTTTTGGCCCCCTGGGACATGAAAAACGCGGTGGGCAAGCTCGAAGCCAGCGGCAACCGGCAGATCCTGCTGACGGAACGGGGCGCCTCGTTCGGTTACAATAACCTGGTAACGGACATGCGTTCGCTGGTGATCATGCGCGAAACCGGCTGCCCGGTCATTTTCGACGCGACCCATTCGGTGCAGCTGCCGGGCGGCGCCGGAACCGCATCCGCCGGTCAGCGGCAGTACGTTGGTGCCCTTTCGCGGGCGGCAGTGGCGACCGGCATTGACGGTCTCTTCTGGGAGGTGCATGAGAACCCGGAAGAGGCCCTCTGTGACGGGCCCAATTCGCTCCCGCTGGATGGCCTGAAGAAGATGCTCGAACAGGTGCTGGCCATTGACGCCATAGCAAAAGGTTGTTAGCCGTTGAATCAGATGATTGAAACCGCAAAGCATGTTCTCAAGGTCGAAGCGGACGCCATTGTTGCCCTGCTCGACCGGATCGATGACCGCTTCGTTCAGGCCGTGGAGATGATCCTGGCCTGCAAGGGGCGCCTGGTGATTACCGGGATGGGAAAATCGGGGCTGATCTGCCAGAAGGTGGCAGCCACCATGGCCTCGACCGGTACCCCGACGCTCTTCCTGCACCCTGCCGAAGGGATCCACGGTGACCTCGGCATGCTGATGAAGGGCGATGTGGTGATGGCCGTTTCCAATTCCGGGGAAACCGAGGAAATTGTCCGCATTCTGCCGGTCATCAAGCGCATGGGCCTGCCCCTGATTTCCATGACCGGCAACGCCGGAAGTACCCTGGCCCGCGCCGGCGATGTCTTTCTCGACATCTCGGTCAAGGAGGAAGCCTGCCCGCTCGGCCTGGCGCCAACCGCCAGCACGACGGCTACCGTGGCCATGGGCGACGCGCTGGCAGTGACCTTGCTGATCCGCAGGGGCTTCAAGGAAGAGGACTTCGCCCTGTTCCATCCCGGCGGGGCCCTGGGCAAGCGCCTGCTGCTGCGGGTTGAGGATATGATGCATGCCGGCAGCGCCATTCCCATGGTGGCCGAAGAGGTTCCGCTCAAGGAAGCCCTGTTCGAGATCACCAGTAAGAAGCTTGGCATCACCGGAGTGTGCAACAGCCAGGGAGCTCTAGTCGGGGTCTTTACCGACGGCGACCTGAGGCGTGCCATCGAAAAAGGCCTTGATGCGCTCAATCGCCCCATCGGCGAAGTGATGGCGGTCAAACCCAAGCGCATCCTGCGTTCGAACCTGGCCGCCAAGGCGATGCAGAAAATGGAAGAGTTTTCCATTACATCCTTATTTGTTTTCGAAACAGAAGAGACGCAGACTCCGGTCGGTATTATTCACTTGCATGATCTGCTCAAGGCGGGAGTGGTTTGATGTTGAAAGATCTGGGGAAAATCAAGCTGCTGCTGCTGGATGTCGATGGCGTGCTGACCGACGGTCGTATTACTTACGACAATAACGGGGTGGAAACCAAGGCGTTCGATGTCAAGGACGGACATGGCCTTAAGCTGGTCCAGCGGGCCGGGATTGCCGTCGGCATTATTACCGGGCGGTCCTCGGCTGTGGTCGCTTTGCGGGCAAAGGAGCTCGGCATCGAAATTGTCCATCAGGGGGCATTGGACAAGCTTGTTCCCTATGCTGCGGTGCTGGACTCTTTGGGTTTGACCGATGAGCAGGTTGCCTACGTCGGTGACGACGTGGTCGACCTGCCCATTTTGCGGCGGGTCGGTTTTTCAGCGACGGTGGCCGACGCTGTCGATGATGTGAAACCGCTGGTCGATTACGTTGCCAGGCGTTCCGGCGGCCGCGGCGCGGTGCGGGAAATCTGCGATTTCATCCTGAAGAGTTCCGGGGCCTGGACCGAGGTGACCGGACGCTACTTCGGCGGCCAGCAGGGCTGATAACCCTTTCAAATCCCATGCCAATGGGCCAGTATTCGTCTTTACACCTCCCAAGTGAAATGTTATACTGATCACTAGCCATGAAAGTAAAGATAACGCTACGGAATGTTTTAGGTTTTGCCATTGTGTTGATGGCATTGTCGTTGGCTGTGACGGTGTTGTGGAATTTCCGCGGGGAGGCGCCCGAAGAGATCTTGCAGGTGCTGCCCGGCAATGTCGATCTGGCTCTGAAGAAAATCGACTATACGGAAACCCGTGACGGCGTCAGACGCTGGAACCTGGTTGCGGATTCGGCCGATTACAACGTGAAAAGCGGCACGACTATTGTCCAGAACGTCTTCATGACGTTTTTTGATGAAAAAGGGGTCGAGGCTGGAACCTTGATCGCAAAAAACGGCGAAACTCAATCTGACAATAAAAAAGTCAGCGTTCAGGGTGATGTGGTCGTAAAGAGTTCACGAGGCTATGCTTTTTATGCGGAACAACTCGATTATTCCGATGCGACACGGATGATCAGCACCGAATCGCCGGTTCGTATCGTTTCTTCGCGGATGGAGTTGACCGGCCGGGGACTTCGTTTGAATGTAGACACTCAGGCTTACCGGGTTTCTTCTGATGTGAAGGCCCGGGTTCAGGGTAGCGGTAAGCAATGAAAAAAATGATCTTGCATATAGTCCTGCTGCTGGTTCTCTCATGCGCCGGGATGGTTTCCGTCCAGGCTGAAGAAAAATCGGCCCCGGGACGCTACTCCAGTGATCAGCCGATCGAGATTGCCTCTGATCGCCTTGAAGGCAATGACCAGGCTGGAAATGCCAAATTCTCCGGTAACGTGGTAGCGAAGCAGGGCGATGTGACGATCTATGCTGAAGAACTGCATATCTACTATCAGTCGGGAAGCCGGGGGATAGATAAGGTTATCGCTTTGAATGGCGTGCGGATCGTCCAGGGGGAACGGATCGCGACTGGTGACAAGGCCGTCTTTTTCAATCAGCAGGGCAAGGTGGTTCTTTCCGGGGGGCCGAAGGTTCACCAGGGAAAGGATTTCATCCAGGGTGATGAAATCACTGTATTTCTGAATGAGGAACGCAGCGTGGTGACCGGCAAGGAAGGCGGCAGGGTCAACGCGGTGTTTCATCCCCAGGGGGATAAAAAGTGAGTCGTCGGCTCTCTGCCCGGGGGCTGTGCAAGGCCTACAAGGGCCGCCAGGTGGTACAGGCTGTTGATCTCGAGGTCGCTTCCGGCGAGGTGATCGGTTTGCTGGGACCCAACGGTGCGGGAAAAACCACCTCCTTTTACATGGTGGTCGGCCTGGTCCGCCCCGATCAGGGGAAGGTCTTTCTGGATGAACATGAAATCACCGAGCTGCCGATGTACCAGCGGGCGCGGGCCGGTATTTCCTATCTGCCCCAGGAAGCTTCGGTCTTTCGCAAGCTGACGGTCGAACAGAACTTGCTGGCGATTCTCGAAACCCTCGATCTTACGGCCAACCTGCGGGTTGAACGGATGCAGAACCTGCTTGACGACTTTCGCCTGGGGCATGTCGCAAAATCTTACGGATATGCCCTTTCGGGGGGCGAGCGAAGGCGTCTGGAAATTGCCAGGGCCCTGGTGATCGAGCCGGCTTTCATCCTTTTGGACGAACCGTTTGCCGGGATTGACCCGATCGCGGTCATGGATATCCAGAATATCATCACCCAGCTCAAAGAGCGCGGCATCGGCGTTCTGATATCAGACCACAACGTGCGTGAGACCTTGGGGGTGTGCGACAAGGCGTATATCCTCAACGAGGGAGAAATCCTCGAATATGGCGTGCCGGCTGAAATAGCCGCGAGTTCAAGGGCTCGTGCCATATACCTTGGTGAGAAATTCCGGCTGTAAGCCGTCGAATAACGTGAAACCGTTCAATAACGGAACGAGTGGATAATGGCCTTAGAACTCCGTCAGCAACTAAAACTCAGCCAGCAGCTGGTAATGACGCCACAGCTGCAGCAGGCGATCAAGCTGCTCCAGTTGTCCCGGATGGAGCTGGTCGACATGGTGCAGCAGGAGCTTGAGGAGAATCCCGTTCTGGAAGAGGGAGCTGAAACCCTCGAAGAGAAGGAACTGGAAGAAGCTGCCGCAGAATCCCAGAAAAGCGAAGAATCGGCTGAAGAAATCAAGGAAGTTGCCGGTGACAATGAAGGTATGGCTGACATCGATTGGCAGACCTACCTCGAAGGGTACAGCCTGGGCGGTTCCACGGCCGATTTTTACGAAGAAGATGATGATCGACCCTCCTACGAAAATCTGCTGACCAAAAAAGGGACGCTGACCGATCACCTGATGTGGCAGCTCAACCTGTCGCGGATGGATGACGAGATTCGCCAGATCGCCGCTGAAATTATCGGCAATCTCGATGATGACGGATATCTTCAGGCGTCTCTCGATGAAATTGCCGAAACCACCGGCGCCTCTCTCGAGAAGACCACCGAAGCCCTCGACATGGTGCAGGATTTCGATCCGCCCGGAGTCGCTTCGCGCAATCTGCAGGAATGTCTGCTCCGTCAGGTAGAGCACCTTGGTATGGCCGGCAGCCTGGTCGAATCGGTTCTCAGGGAGCACATTGCCGAACTGGAAAACCGCAAATACCCGGTGATCGCCAAATCCCTCGGGGTCACCCTCGACGAGGTATTCGGGGCCGCCAAGATCATATCCGGTCTTGATCCGCGTCCCGGCAGCGTGTACAGCCAGGAAGACGTCCATTACATCACCGCGGATATTTTCGTTTACAAGATCAACGAGGAGTACGTTGTTGTACTCAATGACGAGGGGCTTCCGAATCTGCGGATCAACTCGTTCTACCGCAACGCTCTTTCGGGCGGTGAAAATATCGACGCCAAGGCCGGGGAGTATATTCAGGATAAAATGCGCGGCGCGGTGTGGCTGATCAAGAGTATCCACCAGCGCCAGCGAACGATATACAAGGTCACCAAGAGCATCGTCAAGTTTCAGCGGGAATTCTTCGATAAAGGGGTCAATTATCTTAAACCCCTGGTTTTGAGGGATGTCGCCGAAGATATAGAAATGCACGAGTCGACGATCAGTCGTGTCACCACCAATAAATATGTCCAGACGCCGCAGGGTCTTTTTGAGTTGAAATACTTTTTCAACAGCGGCATCAACACGACCGAGGGCGATTCCATCGCATCGGAAAGCGTAAAGAGCAAAATAAAAGAGATTATCGCTGCCGAAAATACGCGCAAACCCTACTCTGACCAGAAGATTGTCGACATCCTGCATCAGCAGGGAATCGACATCGCCCGTCGCACGGTCACCAAATACCGCGAAATGCTCGGTTTGGGGTCGTCTACGGAGCGAAAACGGCTTTTTTAATTCCGCGCTTGTGGCCAACACTCAAGATGTCGATATACTTGAAAAAGATTGGTTTCACGCGGCGGAAACTTATCACCAGGAGGTTTCACTATGCAAATTGACGTTACATTCAGACATATGGAAGTCAGCGAACCCGTTCGCGCTTACGTAGAAGAGAAACTGGACCGGGTCAAGAAGTACATTGATGAGCCGATTGATGCGCAGGCGGTTCTTTCGGTCGAAAAAAAGATCCGGCACAAGGCTGTCGTGACCATTTCTGCCAAGGGAATCACTATCAAGGCCTCGGAAGAAACCAACGATATGTATGCGGCGATCGACTCCATGGTCGACAAGATCGAGCGCCAGCTCAAGCGTTACAAGGAAAAGCTTAAACAACACAAGCCGGTCAGCGGACGTGAGCGGCAGATTCAGAAGACTGTCTTCGCCGCCGAAAGCATCGATGTCGGTTCACCTGAACCGACCATTATTCGCAGCAACAGTTTCCAGGTAAAGCCGATGGCGGTCGAAGAGGCGGTCATGCAGATGGACCTTCTGCATAAGGACTTTCTGGTCTTTACCGATTCGTCTTCAGAAGAGATCAATGTCGTATACCGGCGCAAAGACGGTAACTACGGTTTGATTGTTCCGCAATCGAAGTAATTGCCCGCAACCCGACAGCGGGGGGACGCCCCCCCGCTGTCGGGTTTTTTAGTTTCCCCGAAAATACAAAGCATACAGGTTATGAAGATAGCAGACCTTCTAAATCCGTCGGCAATTGCTGCGGACCTTAAGTCGACGGGTAAAAATGATGTGCTAACCGAGTTGACCGACGCCATCGTCAGGGTGACCAGCAGCCTGGAACGGGATGAAGTCATCAAGGTATTGCAGGAGCGTGAGCTCCTCGGCAGTACCGGCATCGGCGAAGGGGTGGCCATTCCCCACGGGAAACTCAGGAATATCGATCAACTGCTGCTCTCCTTCGGTCGCAGCCGGGGCGGGGTGGATTTTGACTCGATGGATGGCAAGCCGGCTCATCTCTTTTTTCTGCTGGTGGCGCCGGAGGAGTCGGTTGGAATTCATCTGAAGACCCTGGCGAGAATATCCAAGCTGCTGAAAAATCCCGCTGTAAGGCGACGTCTCATTGATGCCGGCGACAGTGAGGATATCTACCGCATCATCGTCGAAGAAGAAGACAAGTTATAATCGACCAGAGCGGCTCCGCGGGGCCAGTTTCTTTCATTCGAACTACGGTGAATCAGGAAGGCATGTCTGGACTGAGTATCCAAGAGCTGTTGGGGGAGAAGGAGGCCGGGCTCGATCTCGAGCTGCTGGCCGGCGAACGCGGTCTGGGCAAACGGGTGCAGGTTCCGCGCATCCAGAAACCCGGGCTGGCCCTGGCCGGTTACACCACCAACCTGCACCCTGATCGGATTCAGGTTCTGGGGTCGACCGAGTTGAGTTACCTGAATCAGCTCGATCCGGACGTGGCCGAACTCAACCTGCGTCGGCTCTGCGAACTGGATGTCTCCTGCCTCATCATTACCAAGGGTCAGACCCCGCCCCAGTTGCTGCTCGACAAGGCGGAAAAGTATTCGATCCCCCTGCTGTTGTCCCGCCATCAGAGTTCCAAGTTTATTTCTCTTGTCACCCAGTTCCTCGAAGAACGGCTGCTGCCGTCGACGACCGTGCACGGCGTTCTGGTCGATGTTCTTGGCGTCGGAGTGCTGCTGCTCGGCAAGAGCGGGGTGGACAAGAGTGAATGTGCTCTCGACCTGGTTCTCAAGGGACACCGCCTGGTTGCCGACGATGTTGTGAAAATCCGCATGAAGCTCCCTGCCGTGCTGTTTGGCGAGGGGAGCGATCTGCTGCATTACCATATGGAAATACGCGGACTCGGCATCATCAACATCAAGCACCTGTTCGGGGTGGCTGCCATACGGGAACGAAAAAAGATCGATGTTGCGATCGAGTTGGTCGAATGGCAGGAAGGCGGCGAATACGATCGCCTCGGCCTCGAGGAACAGACCTACAGCATTCTCGGGCTGGAAATTCCACTACTGAAGATCCCGGTTCGCCCAGGTCGCAATATCACCACCATCGTCGAAGTTGCGGCCCGCAACCAACTGCTCAAGGAAATGGGTTACCACAGTGCCATGGAATTCCAGGATCGCCTGGAGAAACGGATGGCCGAAACGGCCTGGCTGCATGCCCATTCCATCATCGGGGATAATCTTGAATAGCCGCAAGCGCGTCATCATCATCACCGGGCTCTCGGGGTCGGGTAAGAGTTCTGCAGCCCGTGCCCTTGAGGACGAGGGCTTTTTCGTCGTCGACAACCTGCCGCTGGCCCTGCTGCCCAAGTTTCTCGACCTGGCCGAGCAGGGGGTGCGTTTCACCTCGGAGGTTGCGGTCGTTATCGACGTGCGCAACCGCGATTTTCTCGCCGGGTTTGAGACTACCCTCGAGGCGTTGCGGCAGGCCGGGCATGTGCTCGAAATCTTTTTTCTCGATGCTTCCGACGAAGCGCTGACCCGACGTTATTCGGAAACCCGCCGCCGGCATCCCCTTGGCCTGCAGGGGGGGGTGGCCGAAGGGATCCGCCAGGAACGCCAGTTGCTCTCCGGTCTGCGCGGTCAGGCCACGGCGATCGTTGATTCCTCCCGGCTGACGCCCCACCAGCTTCGCTCTAAAATTGTCCGGCTTATCCGGGGCGACGAGAACGTTCTGCCCCTGGTCGTTCTGCTGCAATCTTTTGGCTTCCGCTACGGACTCCCGGCCGAATCCGATCTGGTGATGGATGTGAGGTTCCTGCCGAATCCGCATTTCATTCCCGAACTGCAGCCGTTGACCGGAGTCGACAGCAGTGTCAGCGATTATGTGCTGCGCCAGCAGGAAACCCACGAATTTCTGTCCCGATTCAAAGACTTGTTCGCTTTTTTGCTCCCTCAGTATCAAAGAGAAGGTAAAAGCTACCTGACCGTATCTATCGGCTGCACCGGCGGTCAACATCGCAGCGTGGCCATTGTCGAAGCACTGCGGTCGTGGTTTTCTTCCACGGGCGTTACGCTTGAGTTGGTTCATCGTGATATCGCCAAGGGGTGAGACATGACCGGACTGGTAATCGCAACCCACGCCCGCCTGGGTGAAGAACTGCTCAATGCCGCAGAAATGATCATCGGCCCGACAGCAAGTGCCCGTGCCGTGTCCATCTGTATGGGGGACAGCGTTGAGAGCATCCGGGAACGGATCGAGACGGCCATCAGCGAGGTAGGGGGAGATGGCGAGGGGGTTGTGATCATGACCGATATGTTCGGGGGAACTCCGTCCAATATCAGCCTGTCGTTTCTTGAAACGGAGCGGATTGAAGTCATCACCGGTGTTAACCTTCCCATGGTCCTCAAGTTTTTCAATAGCCAGGAAGACCTTTCCCTGGGGGATTTGTCCGGCATGATTAAAGCCTACGGTGAACAGAGTATTTCCCTGCCGAGCGAGTTCCTGAAAAAATAGCTTTCTTGTAGAGTGTGTGTGAGTTGCCATGAGTATTGTGCTTGCTCGTATCGACAACCGCTTGATCCATGGACAGGTGCTCGAATCCTGGGTCCCCCATGTCAATGCGGACTGCATTGTGGTGGCCAATGATCAGGCGGCTGGCAATGCATTTCAGAAACTGCTCATGGAGGCCGCTGTCCCCAGAGGGATACGGGTTATCATTGACACGCTCGAAGGGGTGGCCGAATTATGTTCGACCGGAGAGTTGATTGATCGCAAGGTGCTGTTGTTGCTGGCGAGTTCGCAGGATGCTCTGGCGATCCACCGACGCGGCGTCGGCTGTGGCAAGCTAAATCTGGGCAACATGCATGGGGGGCAGGGCAAGCAGCGGGTCGCCTGCACCATTGCCCTCGACCCGGATGACGTCGACAATCTCCGCTTGCTTGAGGCGGATGGCGTGCGCGTCGTGTCGCAGTGCATCCCCTCTGATCGAGAACAGGACTGGAAAAAACTAATTCAGATCCTGGGGGCCTGAGATGCCCTTTGTCGCCGACTACCTCTTTGCCGCAGGGATAGCCATCCTGGCCGGGCTTGACCGAACTGCGGCGATGCAGTTCATGGTGTCGCGGCCGATCGTGGCGGCCCCGGTGACCGGTTTCGTTCTCGGCGACCCCTGGAGCGGGCTGCAGGTAGGAATTCTGATTGAACTGATGTGGCTGGGACGTCTTCCCGTCGGTGCGGCTATCCCGCCGGATGACACCCAGATCGCCGTCGCCGGAACCGCCCTGGCGATCATCATGGGGAGTTGGACCGGGTTCTCCGGGTTGCCCATGATCCTGCTCTGCCTGCTCGTGTCGATGCCGCTGGGCAAGGCCGGGCAGGGGTTTGACCGCCTGGCCCGGAAGGCTAACGGGTGGCTGCTGGAGAGGGCCGATGCGGCCCTGCTGGGCGGGCGTTTGGCGTCTGTCGAACGCTGCCACCTGCTGGGAGTGGTCCTGTTTGCGGCAGCCTCGCTGGCAACTTACCTGGTGATCATGTCGGCCGGAACCGTTGCCGTATGGCAGCTGGCGCCATTCCTGATGCCTTTGCTGACCGAAGCGTCGCCCTGGATTCAGCTGGCATTTCCCCTGGTCGGGGCGGCCATGATCATCGGAACGATCAATGTCAGCCGATCGGTCGTCTTGTTCAGCGCCTCATTCGTAGCCGTTTTTCTGTTGTTGTGGCACCAATGAAACTCAGTTCAGGCAAGCTGCCGCCATGGATCCTGATGCGTGTCTTGCTGCGCTCGTTCCTGCTGCAGGCGAGTTGGAATTTCGAACGGATGCAGAGCCTGGGGGTGCTTTATGTACTGGCTCCGGCTCTGCGGGTCTTCTACCGGGACGAGGACCTTGTGCTGGCCTGCCAGCGGCACCTGACATACTTCAATACCCACCCGTTTCTGGCCTCGCCGATTTTGGGGACGACCCTGGCGCTTGAAGAAAAGCGCAGTCGGAACGAAGCCGCTGGTTCGATCGATGTCGACGAATTCAAGGCCATGATTATGGCGCCCTATGCCGCCATGGGAGATGCGTTCTTCTGGGGCGGCATCCGCCCCCTTGCCGCCTGCGTTGCGCTTTATATCGCCTTGCAGGGGGCCTTGTGGGCGCCGGTGGTTTTTCTCGTCTTGTTCAACGTGCCGCATCTGGCGTTTCGCATCGGCGGACTCGTCGGTGGCTACACGCAGGGGGTCCGGCTGACCCAGGTCATTCAACGGTTTCGGCTGCCCGACCTGGCCATTCGGTGCAAGGAAGGCACCGTGATTTTTCTCGGGGGATTATGCGCATCTCTGGTTTTTAAATGTCTGCAGGGTGAAAAAGTCTGGTCTGGATGGGGATTTACGGCCATTCCGGTGGTGGTTTTGCTGGGCTGGCTCGGCCGCAAGGGGGTTTCCAACCTGATTCTCATTTTGATTTTTTCGGGGATTCTGCTACTACTGGCCCGCTGACCATCGGTTATGTTTTCAGCGTTTTTTGCAGCATAAGGATGATTGCGTCGCAAAAAGTTTGCCCTACGGCGTTACGGTGTTTTTTCAGGACCTCGACCTACCTGATGTAGGCCTTCGCCCCCGAAAAAACACCAGGCCTTGTAGGTCGAAATTTTTGCTTAGCCATCGCAAGACTTTTTGCGAATGCATCAAGGATAGAGGATGAAAAAACAGCAATTTACCATAGTGAATCGGCTCGGACTGCATGCCCGGGCCGCGGCCCAGCTGGTGCAGACGGCTAATCGGTTTCATGCCGATGTGACCGTGGCAAAAGACGGGGTCGAGGTTAACGGCAAAAGCATCATGGGCATTCTGATGCTGGCGGCGCCGAAGGGGTCGCAAATCGAAGTGAATGTCGCCGGTCCAGATATGGAACAGGCCTTTGCGGCCATTGCCCAGTTGATCGAAAATGGTTTCGGAGAAGATTGACATACCGCAGGACACCCTGCTGGTCGGCATCGCCGCTTCGCCGGGGATCGCCATCGGGCAGACCTACTCCGTCGACCGTGAGCGGATGTCGGCTGTCGAGCGTCGTATTTCGGTCGACGAGGTGCCGGAGCAGGTGCAGGCCTTCATGGAGTCGGTGCAGCTGTCCCGTTCACAACTGGAGGAGGTCCGCGCCGCCGTTAACGATCGCGAACTGGCAGAGCACCTTTACATCATCGATACGCACCTGCTGATTCTCGAAGACCAGATGCTTCTTGACGGCACCACTTCCCTGATTCATGGCGAATTCCTTAATGCCGAAGGGGCGCTGAAGCGAACCCTTAAGAAGTTTCAGGAGGTTTTCGATTCGATCGAGGATGAGTACCTGCGTGAGCGGCGGTCGGATATCGATTCAGTCGGTGAACGGCTGCTGCGTAATCTGAAAGGGCAGTCTCAGCAGTCCATTGCCGGGATCGACCGCAAGGTGATCGTCGTCGCCCATGACCTGTCGCCCGCGGACACCATGCAGATGGACAGGGACCGAATTATCGGTTTCGTCACCGATCTCGGCGGCCGAACCTCGCATACGGCCATTCTGGCCCGGTCGCTCGGAATTCCTGCGGTCATCGGCCTTGAGACCGTCACCGCCAGGGTGCCGAGCGGAACCCCGGTGATTGTCGACGGTACGCTCGGCTGCCTGGTCCTCAACCCTTCGGCCGAAACCTGTCGCGAGTACGAGGAAAAGCAGCGGGCGTTCGAAAGCCGGGAGGTGGAGCTGCTCAGCCTGAGTTCTCTCTCCGCCGAAACTCTGGACGGCAGCCGGATTCGCCTGAGTGGCAATGTCGAACTGGCGAACGAAATCCCGGTGGCCCTGCGTTACGGGGCCGAGGGAGTCGGTCTGTTCCGTTCGGAATTTTTGTATCTGAACCGCACCGTCCCGCCCAGCGAAAATGAACAGGTCGTCGCCTACCGCTCGGTGGTTGAAGCCATGGCCCCGCAGCCGGTTACCATCCGTTCGCTTGATCTCGGCGGCGACAAGTTCGCCCCCGAAATCAATGTTGCCGACGAACTCAATCCGGCGATGGGGCTGCGTGCCGTGCGTTTTTCCCTCAAGGAGCGGCGGTTGTTCAAGTTGCAGCTGCGCGCCATCCTACGATCTTCGGCGTTTGGCCGGGTACGACTGATGTTCCCGATGATTTCCGGGGTCGCGGAAATTCGCGCCTGCAAGGAGCTGGTGGCTGAAGTCAAGGCCGAGCTGGCTGCTGAAGGGATTGCCTTTGATCCGGATGTGCCGGTCGGAATCATGATCGAAATTCCCTCAGCGGCATTAATTGCCGACCTGCTGGCCAAAGAGGTCGATTTCTTTTCCGTCGGAACCAATGACCTGATTCAGTACTGCCTGGCCGTGGACCGGGGCAACGAGAATGTGGCCTACCTGTACGAACCGTTGCATCCGGCGATTCTGCGCGCTCTTCAGGCGATCTGTCGCGCTGCCCGGCAGGCGCGAATCAGCGTGGGCATGTGCGGGGAGATGGCCTCCGATCCGTTGTACACGTTGGTATTGCTCGGGCTCGGCTTTGACGAACTGTCGATGAACCCGCCGAGTATCCCGCGTGTCAAAGAAATCCTGCGCATGGTGCGCAGGGATGAAGGCGAACGATTGGTCGCCGAACTGTCGAACCTGGCGACGGCTTCCGAACTCAACCGTCACCTTGATGACGAAATGAATCGCAGGTTTCCTGAGCTGTTCAGGCCCCTGATATGATTTGTTCTTGACAGGCCAACTTGTGGTTCCATATAATTTCGTGTTTTGTTAACCAGAAAAAATTCAAAGGGGGAATGATCTCCATGGGTATGACCGACTTTTTGTTCACTTCCGAGTCTGTAACCGAAGGACATCCCGATAAGGTCGCCGACCAGGTTTCCGACAGTATTCTCGACGCCATCCTCGAGCAGGATCCCCGGTCCCGCGTCGCTTGTGAAACCATGGTGACCACTGGGATGGCGGTGATTGCCGGTGAAATCACCACCAACGCCCGCATCGACTATCCCGAGGTCGTGCGCCAGGCGATCAAGGAAATCGGTTACAACGATTCGGCCATGGGGTTCGACTGGGAAACCTGCGCCGTACTCACCTCGATTGACCGGCAGTCGCCCGACATCGCCCAGGGGGTAACCGAAGGTGAAGGCCTCTACAAGGAGCAGGGCGCCGGCGACCAGGGGCTGATGTTCGGGTACGCCTGCAACGAAACCCGCGAACTGATGCCGATGCCGATCACCTTTGCCCACAAGCTGACCAAGCGCCTCACCGAGGTTCGCAAAAGCGGCTTGTTGTCCTTTCTGCGTCCGGACGGGAAGTCCCAGGTTTCGATCCAGTACATCAACGACAAGCCGATCCGGGTCGATGCCGTCGTCGTATCGTCCCAGCACGCTCCCGAGGTGACCTACGAAACCCTCAAGGAGGCGATCCTCGAAGAGGTGATCAAGAAAGTCATTCCGGAGAACCTGCTTGATGAGCGGACCAAGTATTTTATCAACCCGACCGGCCGTTTCGTGGTCGGTGGTCCGATGGGGGACTGCGGCCTGACCGGCCGCAAGATCATCGTCGACACCTACGGCGGTCAGGGCTCCCATGGCGGCGGTGCCTTCTCCGGAAAAGATCCCTCCAAGGTCGACCGCAGCGCTTCCTACATGGCCCGTTACGTGGCCAAAAATATCGTGGCGGCAGGTCTGGCCGACAAGTGCGAAGTCCAGGTCGCTTACGCGATCGGAGTGGCCGAGCCGGTCTCGGTCATGATCAACACCTTCGGTACAGGCAAGATCCCCTCCAATGAGATTGCCCGCATCACCCGCGAGGAATTCGATATGCGCCCCCGCGCCATCATTGAAACCCTCGACCTGCTGCGCCCCATTTACAAGAAAACCGCGGCCTACGGCCACTTCGGGCGAGAACTCCCTGAGTTCACCTGGGAGCGCACCGATCGCATCGAGTCCCTGCGCAAGCGGGCCGGTATCTGAGGTCAGTGATAGCTTTGATAAAAAAGGCGAACCAGGCGGTTCGCCTTTTTTATTTAGCCCGATTCAGTTACCATGAACCGGCATTTCCACATCAGGCCAGGAGCTTGCCATGAACCGTCGGGCGATTCCGGAACTTTCGATCATCGTTCCCACTTATAACGAGTCAGCAACCTTGCCGGCGCTGCTGGCCTCTCTGGATAAGCAGCGTGGCGTTGATTTTGAATTGATCCTGGTTGACGGGGGTTCGCAGGACACAACCCGGAATCTGGCCAAAGCCTTTGCCGCTGATGCGGGCTTTCCGGTGACGCTGATTGAGTCGGCGGCGGGACGCGGCCGGCAGCTTAATGCCGGCGCGGTCAGGGCCAGGGGAGCGTCGCTGCTCTTTCTGCACGCCGATTCCAGTTTTGCCGACCCCCACGCCCTGGCCGACGGCCTCTTTTTTTTCGACCATATGATCGACAGCCGGGGAGACGATGCGGTGGCCGGTCATTTTTCCCTCTGCTTCCTCCGTTCCCGAGCCGGATCTTCGGCGGGTTATGCGTTTTATGAAAGCAAGGCGCGGCTCAACCGGCGCGGCTGCATCCACGGCGACCAGGGGTTCCTGGTCCGCCGCTCTTTCTTCGAGCGGCTCGGTCCGTTCGCTACCTCGCTTCCCTTTCTGGAAGACGAGCGTTTTGCCGATGCCGTATCTGGTTGCGGCGAGTGGGTTCTGCTGCCGGCCGAAATCCTGACTTCCGCCAGGCGTTTCGAAAAAGAAGGGTTGCTGTCCCGGCAGATTCTCAACGCCCTGATCATGAACGCCGCGGCCATCGGCTGGACCAGTTTTTTGCACCAGGCCCCGGACCTCTACCGTCGGCAGGGGGAAGCCGGCAGGCTGGAGCTGCTGCCGTTTTTTCGGCGGCTGAAGCGCCTGCTGCAGGATATGTCATGGCAGGAACGTGCGTGTACCTGGTATCGCTCCGGAGCTTACGTACGGGACAATGGCTGGCAGCTCTTGCTCGCCGTCGACTTCTTGCTGGGGTGGCGGCGCAATCATTCCTGGCGCGGAGAAGAGACCCCCGTGCTCGACCGCTACGAACGCTGGTATGATCGTTTCAGTAATCACCCCGGCGGCCGTTGCCTGGCGGCAGGGGCTGTCTGGGCCTGGTTTCATGTCACCTGGGGGGGGCTGGAACTGCTGCAGCGGCTGCAGTTTTTTCGCAAAGAAGAGGGAGAGCATGTCGCAGATCGCGATTGATATGGCCGCTGGGATTCCCCTGCTCAATACTCTCGGCATACGCTTGGTCGAGAGCGGAGAGTGCCACGCTGTCATGGCGGTCGTCGTCGACGCACGCCACCTTAATTACCTGGGGGGTGCTCACGGCGGTCTGCTGGCGACCCTGGCCGATACCGTCTGTTTTTTTCCGGCGTCCCTGCTGCCGTCCGGATTGAAAGTAGCCACCTCCAATCTGAACCTCAATTATATCCGGGGTGGCCAGGTTGGGGATCGGCTGCTGGCCCGCTCGCAAATCCTTCATCTCGGCCGTCGCACGGTGAGTCTGTCGGTGACCATCCATGACAGTTGCAACCGGTTAATGGTACACGGTACGGCAACGCTGGTCGTATTGGCCTGATCGCTGTTCGCCACGGGCCTTCTGTGCTATAATAGGCGTGCAATCTAACTAAGATGGGGAGGTTTATGATGAGGCATAAGACTTTTTTGCTGGCGTTGCTGCTGTTGGCCTTTACTGCCGTTTCATGCTCCACCTACAAGAGCCAGGAAGTATCATTCAAGCCGCCTTCAGCTTATCAGGGGATGCAGATGGTCGCCGGGGCCCAGGTGGCGGCTGAGGCCTATGCGGATAAATCAGTGGCCAGGGACGTTTTTGGTTTTGACATCCGGGGTGCCGGGCTGTTGCCGGTTCAGGTCATCGTCGATAATACCGGAATTCATGGGCTGGATATCGTGCCAGGACAGACTTTTCTGATTGACGCCGGCGGCAGTTACTGGAACGTACTGGATAACCGGACGACCTATCAGCGCCTGGAGAAGAGTTCCGAGTATGGTGAGATTGCCCGCGGCGCTGGCAAGGGATCGCTGCTCGGTGCTGCCGGCGGGGCGATCATCGGGGCGGCCATCGGGATTGTCAGCGGAGAAAATGTCGGGAACGCGGTAGCCAAGGGGGCTGCTCGCGGCGCCGCCGGCGGCGCCGTCATTGGCGGGGCACAGTCGGGGTCTTCCGGAGAAGCCGGTCGCCAGATTTCCCGGGACCTGGCCAACAAGCAAATGGATAACAAAACGATCGCCGCCGGAACCCTGGGGCGGGGATTCCTGTTCTTCCCGGCCGAGGCGACTTCGGCCAAGGAATTGCGAGTTCAACTGAGGGAAGCCGATACCGGCGTTCTGCATACCGCGGTTTTCCTGTTGAATTAGTGTGAATTCTATTTCAGGCTGAAAAGGGCGGATCTGCACGATCCGCCCTTTTTTTTGTCTTGACCCGGGGGGCACATGATGTTAAATCAATAAAAGTTGATATATTTAACTTGGCAAAGTTGATTCGTATGCTCGATACTTTCAAAGCCCTTTCCGATGTCACCCGCTTGCGCCTGGTGGGTGTTCTGTCCAATGGGGAGTTTACCGTGCAGGAATTGACCGCTGTGCTGGCCATGGGGCAGTCGCGGATCTCTCGGCACCTGAAAATTCTCTTTGATGCCGGCATTCTTTCGGTGAAGAGGCAGGGAACCTGGGCGTATTACCGGCTTAAAGGCGATAACGGGTTTTTTCTTGAAATCTGGCCGGCCATGGAGCGATCCCTGGATTGCCAGGCATTGCGAAAGCGGGATCAGGAGCGGGTGACGGAAATCCTCGAATCCAGGCGCCGCCGCAGTCTCGAATTTTTTGACCGCCACGCCAGGCAATGGGATGATTTCACCCGTAACCTGTTGTCGTTTCCCTCCTACCTGGACGCGTTGCTCAACGAAATCCCCGCCTGCCGGACGATCGTCGAAGTCGGGGTGGGAACCGGCAATGCCCTGGCGGCCCTGAGCTGCAAGGCGCCGCAGGTGGTCGGTGTTGACCATTCGCCGGCCATGCTTGATCAGGCCCGTTCCCGGGTCAGCCAGGAATGCCTGTCCGGAGTAGAATTCCGCCTCGGCGAGATGTCGCATCTGCCGGTGGGCGACAGCGAAGTCGATTGCCTGCTGCTGAACATGGTCCTGCACCATGCGGCGCAGCCGGATCGGGTGTTTCAGGAAGCGCGCCGCATCCTTGGCCCCGGCGGGCGGCTGGTGATCGCTGATCTTCAGCGGCACGACCAGGACTGGGTCCGTGAGAAGCTGGCTGACCAGTGGCTCGGTTTTGAACGGAAAGAACTTGAAGGCTGGCTGACCGGCGCGGGGTTTTCCTGTGGCCGGTTCGTGCCGGTTTCCGGAATGGCAGGCCAGCAGGATGTGTTCATCCTGGCGGCTGAACGCATGGACGATTTACAGACGACTTATCAGACCAACAAGGAGTGATGGTGACCATGAAGACGCAAATGAAGGATTTTAAAGTCAAGGACCTCGCGCTCGCCAAGCTGGGACGCAAGGAGATTGAACTGGCCGAAGTCGAAATGCCGGGATTGATGGCACTGCGGGAGGAGTACCGCGGCAGGCAGCCTCTCAAGGGGGCGCGCATTACCGGCTCGCTGCACATGACCATCCAGACCGCGGTGCTGATCGAGACCCTGGTCGAGCTCGGCGCCGAGGTGCGCTGGGCCAGCTGCAACATCTTCTCCACCCAGGATCAGGCCGCCGCGGCGGTTGCGGTCGGCCCGGCCGGCACCCCCTCTGCCCCTCAAGGCATTCCTGTTTTCGCCTGGAAGGGGGAGACCCTGGCCGAGTACTGGTGGTGCACCGAGCAGGCCCTTTCCTGGCCCGGCGGCGAAGGGCCGAACATGATCCTCGACGATGGCGGCGACGCCACCATGATGGTCCTTGATGGCGCCAGGTTCGAGCAGGACGGCGTACCGGCGCTCACCGAAGAGGATCCCGAGGACTGGGTCGAGCTGGTCAAGTGCCTGCAGTCGTCGATCGCCGAGAAGCGCAACGACTGGACCGAGATCCGCAACACCGTCAGGGGGGTCACCGAGGAGACCACCACCGGGGTTCATCGTCTTTACCAGCTGCAGAAGGAAGGTAAGCTTCCGTTCCCGGCCATGAACGTCAACGATTCGGTTACCAAGAGCAAGTTCGACAATGTTTATGGCTGCCGTCACAGTCTGGTCGACGGCATCATGCGGGCAACCGATGTCATGCTTTCGGGCAAGGTGGCGGTGATCTGTGGTTACGGAGACGTCGGCAAGGGCTGCTGCCAGTCGCTGCGCGGGCAGGGGGCGCGGGTCATCGTTACCGAAATCGACCCGATCTGCGCCCTGCAGGCGCTGATGGAAGGCTACGAAGTGAAGACCCTCGAGGATGTCGTTGCCGATGCCGACATCTTCGTGACCACCACCGGCAACTATCACATCATCACGGCAACCCACATGGCGCAGATGAAGCATAACGCCATCGTCGGCAATATCGGTCATTTTGACAACGAGATTGACATGGCCGGACTTGCCAAGGTTCCGGGGATCCGGAAAATCAACGTCAAAAACCCCCAGGAGCACGGCAACCAGCTCGACCAGTGGGTCTTCCCTGACGGTCACGCCATCCTGGTGCTCGCCGAAGGGAGATTGCTTAACCTCGGCTGCGCCACCGGGCACCCGTCCTTCGTCATGTCGAACAGCTTCAGTAACCAGGTTATTGCCCAGATTGAACTGTTCGGCAACAGCGGCCAGTACGAAAATGAGGTCTATGTCCTCCCCAAGCATCTTGACGAGAAGGTGGCCCGGCTGCACCTCGGCAAGCTTGGCGCCAGGCTGACCACGCTGACGAAGCAGCAGTCCGATTATATCGGCGTGCCGGTCGACGGGCCGTACAAGCCCGATCATTATCGCTATTGATTCAAGCTGTCTGCTCACCAAAAAGCCCCCGGTTCTGCCGGGGGCTTTTTTTGTTGAATGGACTTTATTCCGGTCCGCCCGGTCTGTACGGGTTCTCGATCGACAGGCAGTTTTGCGCGTCGTCCCAATAGGGGGAAATCTTGCGCAGGCTGGCGACAATCTTCGGCAGCACCGCGATGATTTGCTCCACATCCTCTTCGCTGCTGTAGCGGCTCAGGCTGATGCGCAGTGATCCGTGAATGGCGGTGAGCGGAACCTGCATCGCCTGCAGCACGTGGGACGGGTCGAGGGTGCCGGAAGTGCAGGCTGAACCGCTTGAGGCGCAGATGCCGGCGCGGCTCAGTTCATACAGCATCGCTTCCCCCTCGATACCATGGACCGCCAGGTTCAGGGTGTTGGGGAGTCGTTCGGCTCCCTTGCCGTTGACCTCCAGGGCCGGGATCCGTTCTTCCAGCTCGCTTTGCAGGCGATCCCGCAGGGCG
>NZ_JBFHGD010000008.1:0-32507 GCF_041583255.1 Trichloromonas sp.
TAACAAGGGAAATGCGCAGACCGGCACCGATTTCGCTTCGGTGACGGTGGTGCCGGCAACTTCGGCCAGCCATTTTGTCCTCAGCCATGACGGCTTCGGCATCAATTGCCTGCCTGAGCCGCTGCGGGTCACGGCGGTCAACGCCTCCGGTGCGGTGGTGACCGGCTACACCGGCACCATCACCCTCAATACCGGCAGCGGCAAGGGAACCTGGTCGCTGGCCAGCGGCAGCGGCAGCTTCAGCGACCCGGTCGCCAACGACGGGCTGGCCAGCTATACTTTCGTCGCCGGCGATGCCGGCACGGTTTTGTTCAATCTCGCTTATCCCGAAGGGGCGACGCCGCTCAATATCCTGGTCAGCGCCGGGGCCATTGTCGATGACAATACCGAGGGCCTGCTCGCCTTTACCCCGAGCGGTTTCACGGTCACCTCG
Source organism: Trichloromonas sp. (assembly GCF_041583255.1). NCBI lineage: Bacteria > Pseudomonadati > Thermodesulfobacteriota > Desulfuromonadia > Desulfuromonadales > Trichloromonadaceae > Trichloromonas > Trichloromonas sp. The sequence continues at coordinate 434 of NZ_JBFHGD010000008.1, forward strand.
GCCCCCTTGAACAACCCGCCGCCTGCAGTGATCCCCGCCTTTGCCAACCAGACCGCCGGTACGAACTTTACCGCCTATCTCACCGCCTACGGGCAGACCGCCACCGACCCGCTCTGTGGCGTGATCGAGGCCTATGCCGGGGCCAGGAGCCTGCGCTTCTGGACCGGCTACAGCAACCCGGCCTATGCCGGTTTGGCGGCCCCGGTCCGGCCCACCGTCACCGCCGCCGCTACCATCAGCGCCGACAAGTTCGAAGACGAAACCGCCACCGGGCTGTCGGTCAATTTTGTCGCCGGCCAGGGACAGGTGACGGTCAAGTACAAGGATGTCGGACGCATCGGGCTCAATCTCAAGGATGTCGCCACCCCGGCCGATCCCGTCTCTTTGCCGTCGGGCATTCGCGGCGACAGCGGCCTGTTCGTGGTCAAGCCGGCCGGCTTCAGCCTCGGCAGCATCGTCCGTGACGCCGATGGGTTTGCCAATCCCGCCGCGGCCGATGAGAATGGCGCGGTGTTCATCAAGGCCGGCGATCCCTTCAGGGCCACCGTCACTGCCCGCGATGCGGAAGGGACCGCGACCCCGAGTTACGGCAAGGAAACGCCGCCCGAGGGGGTGGCCCTGGCCAGCACGCTGGTTCTGCCGGCGGCGGGAGCGAACCCGGCGCTGAGCAATGCCAGCGCCTTCGGCGCCTTCACTGCCGGCAGCGCCACCGGGACGACCTTTGCCTGGGGCGAGGTCGGCATCATCCGCCTCACCCCGGCGGTGGCTGACGGCGACTACCTTGGTGCGGGGACGGTTACCGGCACGGCCAGCGGCAACGTCGGTCGGTTCATCCCCTTCGACTTCGGCAGCGTCAGCAATGCCCCCGAATTTGCCCCGGCCTGCGGCCGCTTCAGCTATCTCGGCCAGCCGTTCAGCTACGGCACCGCTCCGGTTATCACGGTAACCGCCCGCAACGCCGGCGGAATCAAAACCGCCAATTACACCGGCGTCTTCTGGAAAATGACCAATGCCAGCCTGTCGGGGAAATCCTATTCGGCGGCAACGGGGGCGCTGGACAGCTCCCTGCTGCCGGCCGTCGATCCGGTCATCGTTGACAGCGGCGACGGCACGGGAACGCTGACCTTCTCCTCCGGCGGCGGCCTCGGTTTCGTGCGCGGCGCACCGGTTGCCCCCTTCGACGCCGAGATCCGTCTGCAGATCAACGTGCAGGATTCCGACGGCGCCGCCTTCGCCGGCAATCCGGCCGCCTTCGGCAATACCGTCGCCGGTGGCGGCATCAACTTTCCCGTCGATCCCCTCGATCCGCTGCTGCAGCTGAAAACGATGCGCTTCGGCCGATTGTCACTGCAGAGCGCCTACGGCTCCGAGCTGGTGCCTCTGCGACTGCCGCTGCGCGCCGAATATTACGACGGCGGCGGTTTCGTCACCAATGCCGACGACGGCTGCAGCAGCTACGACGGCACCGTCGCAACGCTGGGCAACTACCAGCTTAACCTGAATGCTCCTGAAACGACTGCCAGCGGCGCCGGTTCACTGATCGGCGGGCTGTTCGACCCGGCCAACCCCCTGCAGCTTTCGGCCCCCGGGGCCGGCAACGACGGCAGCGTCGATCTGACCCTGCCGGTGGAATTCTGGCTGCGTTACGACTGGGACGGCAACGGCAGCCACGACAATAATCCGGTCGGGCGGGGCACCTTCGGCATCTACGGCGGCACCCCGCGGATGATCTACACCCGGGAAACGGTGCGCTGAGTCATTGCGTCAATTGGGCTTGGCCGCACCCAGTTTCGGTGTTCCCTGAAAGTCAAGACCGGCGGGTCGCGTCCCGCCAGACGCCTTACTTTTTGTCCAAGCCAACATAAAAGTAAGCAAAAAATGGCTCCACTGCGTGGGGCATGAGGGGCTCTGGTGCGGTTGGCTTGGGCCTTTGTTCGTGTTGTGCGGTGGACGCCGGTCGATCTTCGTAGCACATCTGCCGATGGTGTGGTCGACGCAGCAGTTTTCCGGGCTGAGCAAACGCCGGGATGCGTTTTTGAATACTCAGGACCAACCGGGGTGCTTTTATCTTGTAGCGGCGGTGTTTGCTCAGCCGTGCTGGCTGGTGGCGCAGGTGTGCTGCTCGCAGTTGTGGCCGACGAAGACGTTCTCTGTTCAATTGCGACGCCGTTTTTCAGGACCACTGCCCTTCGCGACAGTAATGCTCCACGCAGTGGCGTTTCTTTTGGTTACTTTTCATTTGCGCTCAAAGAAAAGTAACCCGGCTGTCGGGCCGGGACCCGACGGTTTAGTTTTGGTGGTTTTTTGAAAGTCAAGACCGGCGGGTCGCGTCCCGCCAGACGCCTTACTTTTTGTCCAAGCCAACATAAAAGTAAGCAAAAAATGGCTCCACTGCGTGGGGCATGAGGGGCTCGGGTGCGGTTGGCTTAGGCCTTTGTTCGTGTTGTGCGGAGGACGCCGGTCGATCTTCGTGGCACATCTGCCGATCGTGTGGTCGACGCAGCAGTTTTCCGGGCTGAGCAAACACCGGGCTGCGTTTTAAAGTCACAAGAGCAACACAGTTGCTTTCCCTTGGTAGCGGCGGTGTTTGCTCAGTCGCCTGTCTTTGATCGCAGATTAAGATAGAGTACGAAGTTTCTCTCCTGTAAACAACAAGGGGCCGGCCCACATGGACCGGCCCCTTGTTGTTGCCGTGTTTTCAGGTGCTCAGAACAGTCCCCACTTTTTCTTTTTCGGCGGCTCCGGTTCTTCCAGTTGACCGACCACCGGAAATCGGTCCACCACCGCGCGCACATGGGGAGCCGACTTGATCTCCTCGGTCATGTCGCCGCCCGCATTGTGCAGTCCCTGGTGATCGCCGCTTGCCCACAAGGGGCTGGCGCTGACATCGTAGACCTTGCCGTTAACTGCCACGTAGGCCTTGCGACCGTCTTTGCCGTCGTGTTGAGCCAGTTCTTCCCGGGTCATTTTTACCTCCTGATGAATGCTCGCGGTTAGGTGTGTTATTTGACGATTTGTTGACATGCGGTGTCAATAAAACCGGTGTTTTCCCTGATGGGGGATGCGTAACTCAGGGCAGCAGAAAGTAAGCGCCAGCAGCAGCTATGATCAGAAAGAAAAAAAACATGACCTGGTTGGTTTTTTTTGCCGTCTGCGCAGACATGCCGGGTGCGTCATCGAGGTAAGCGACTACCGGAAATTTTTCCAGTACGGCTTGCACGTGCCGCGCTTTTCTCAGCTCTTTGGTCAGGTCCCGTCCCGCTTGCTGCGCGCCCTGGTGATCGCCGTCTTGCCACAGGGGGCTGTCGCTGACATCGTATACCAGGTCGTTGATGGCGACATAGGCTTTGCGGCCGTTTTTGCCGTCGTGTTGGGCCAGCTCTTCCTTAGTCATTATATGCCCTTATGTTGTTAATGAGCGCATTGAACTTGGCGCAGTTTATGTATGTTGCCTTTATAAAGTCTTTTGTTATAGTCATTTTTAGACTGTTCCAACGTGTTTCGCAAGTTGTAAATGAAAATTAGAATGACATCACATGTGGTAAGATACTGAGGTTTAATGGTTTTTTTAGGTTCTGTTTTTTGGTCGTTTTTTTGGGGTTGAAATTACTTGCCAGATTAAATCGGCAATGTTAATTGTCGAGTGTCGGCCTGTCGTCTTTTGGCGGATAATCTTGAGCCTCCTCAGTGAAAGGGCCGGCCCTCTTTCGTAGTATTATGGTTAAATTGCTTCTTCCTGTATCTTGATCAGGATAAGGCATTTTTTACGAGCAATGGATGCTCCCTTGGTTCTCTGCGGAGTGTGTCAACAGGAGATGGCATGAGAGTCTGGCAAAGTTTTATTAGGGGTCTGTTGCTGATGCCGCTGGTCCTTTGTCTGGCCGCCCCGGCTGGGGCAGCGTCGGTTTCCGGTCGGGCCAGTACCCTGCTTGAATGGTACGATACGGCCACCGAGGATACCTCGATGCCTCTTTACCAGTACCTGCAGCTCAATGTAAAGGATCTTGGAGCCCAGGGGTACAATTTCAAGGTGTACGGGCGGCTCGGCGATGATCTCAACGATGAGGAAGCTGCCAAGAGTCGTCTCTATTATGCCTACCTGGAAAAAAAGGACCTGTTCAAGGGGCTCGGGTTCAGGCTCGGTCGTCAGTTCATTTCGACCACGGCCGGGGCGTCGCTGATGGATGGCCTTTCGCTCGACTATACGCTGCTTGAAGACTACAAGGTCAAGGTGTTCGGCGGCGGCGACGTCAGTTATTACCAGGGCTACAACGTCAAGGATACGATTGTCGGAGTTGAAGTTTCCGGTCAGTTTTGTGACAGCCTGGATCTGGCGGCGTCGTACCTGCAGAAGTGGGACGGCGGCCTGCTGGGCCAGGAACTGGTCGGCTTTGACGCCAGCTACGACCTGGACGGCAAGCTCTGGCTCTACAACGAACTGCAGTGGGACATCCTTTCCGAGCGGCTGAGCTATGCCCAGCTGGGTGGAAAGTATCGCTTCGATGCCCCGTTTACCGTCCGCCTCGAGTATCTCTACTCCCTGCCGGTTTTCTCATCGACCTCGATCTATTCGGTCTTTGCCGTGGAGGATTACGAAGAAGTGCTGGCCGAGGTGACCTACCGGCTACAGCGGGGGCTGCAGGTCTTCGGTCGTTATACCCGTGAAATCTACGACGAATACGATGACGCCAACCTGTTTGAAGCCGGTATTGAAAAATTGCGCACCGGCAAGTTCTCCGGTTACCTCACCGGGATTTACCGCAGCGACGACGGCGGCCAGGATCTTAAAGGGTTCAAGGTGCGTACCGCCTACAAGTTTACCCCCATGGTCGAAGCCGGGGTCGGCATGAATCTCGACGTGCTGGAGCGACAGATCGATTATTTCGACAGCGACAGTGCCAGCGACGATACCACCAGCCGGCGCTACTGGGCTGATGTTTCCCTGCACCTGAGCAAAACAATGAGCGTCGAGGGCAAGGTCGAACGGGTAGACAGCGAACTCTGGGATTACTACAATCGCGGATCCCTCCGCTTCAACGTTCTTTTCTGACAAGGAGCATCCGATATGACCCGCAGAGTGCTTTTGACCATTGTTCTGCTGCTGGCGGCCGGGACTCAGGTCTGGGCCGCAGGCTTCAACCATAACGACCATGTCAATGAGTATGTTGACGGTGCCGGCTGTGATACCTGTCACGTCGCCGGGGCCGAATCGATCGTTCCTGACACCGCCGTTTGCCTGGAATGCCACGATGAAGAGCTGATCGGCAGCCTGTCTTTGCCCGAACCGAGAACCCATGGCCCGGTCTGGGCGCTGAATCATCGCGCCGAGGCTAAAGGCAGCGCCATCGACTGCGCAATGTGCCATGAACAGAGCTACTGCCTCGATTGCCACAAGGCCGGTTTCGCCCATGAACAAGGGGCTTTCGGCAACAACATGAGCAACGTGCATCGCAGCGATTTTCACGTGACCCATCCGCTTGCCGCCCGCAGCGATCAAAATCTCTGCTCGAGCTGTCATGAACCGGACTCCTGCACCGAATGCCACGACAGGTTCCGCCTTCGTGGCGACGGCATCGGCAGCCCCTCGCACCGGCGCACTTTTGATCTGGGGTTCAACACGAGTATGGACGACCATCCCACCAACAGTACGCAATGCGATGATTGTCATCTGCAGACTTCGGTGGCTCCGAGCTTTCACGATTGGGAAATTGGCCATGCGCGCGAGGCTCGTCGGTCGCTGTCCACCTGCCAAGCCTGCCACCCGGACGGGGATGTCTGTCTCAAATGCCACAGCGCCAGAAGTGGCATCGTCCCTCGGTTCAACCCGCACGGCAATGACTGGAGCGATCGCAAAGGCCGGCTCAAGGATGCGAGCAACGGGAAAACCTGCAGAAGATGTCACGCTCCCGGCACTTACTGAACAACCCGTTAACTCTCAGAGGTAGTCATCATGTTTAGGATAAAGATCGTTTTTCTGCTCACCGCATTGACCGGCATGGTGCTGCTTGGCGGCTGCGGCAGTAGCGGCGGGGGCTCCGGTGACGGCCAGGCCGATACCCCTGCCGGCAGGTTCGGCGTCGATCCGAACGGCATCATTTTTACCGGTAGTGCCAGTTGTATCGCCTGTCATCAGGATCTTGCCTTCAGCGCCGCCGTCGTGGCCAGGTTCCAACAGAGCAAGCATATGGTTCACAGCACGCAGGTCAATGCCGCATCGCCTGCTCTCTGCCTCGACTGCCATGATCCGATTGGCGAGGGCAGAACGCTGGAATCGCTCGTGCCCTCCGGCAATATTCCTGCCGATGGCCTTGCTGCCGTCGGTTGCGAAAACTGCCACGGCGCCGGCGGCGAGCATTTCGGTTTAGCCCCGATTGTCAACGCTAGCCCCGACTTTGTTCAATGCGGTCAATGCCATGCGGGTCTTCCTGCGGGGCCGCTTGGCCACTCCGGTCTGTTTGCCGGTAATATTCTGGAAAATTATCAATCCAGTGCTCATGCCGATTCCCTGCGGGGCTCGAGTGCTCTTTGCGACCGCTGCCACTCCGACGAAGGGTTCCGCGCTTTTATCGACCAGACGGCGGGTCTTGACTCCGGTCAGCTTGCAACGGCGCTCACGGGTGTTGCCCGACCGACAACCCTGTCGGCGATACAGTGCCGTACCTGCCACGACAGCCATTCCGGTGAATTGCGCGTCGCCGCGACTTCGGCCGTTGAAGACGGCACAGAGGTTGTCCGGTTCTCAAGGGAGTTCAACCTTTGTACCGGCTGTCATCAGGTCTTTCTGTCGGCGACCTTTGACCCGGTCACCGGCAGCTATGCCTATCTTCTCGATGCCACCCGGGCTCCTTTCCACGGCAGCGTCGATGGGCCAGTCACAGCAGGATCACGGGTGATCTGGGATACCCACTTCGCCTACCCGGCAGGGGGGATTGCCGGGTACAGTGTCAATGCCGGCGACGAAAAAGCCTGCACGCTCTGCCATGATCCGCACGGAGCCACCCGGTTTGCCCAGGCCGATGCCCAGACCATTGCCGAAGAATGGGGGGCTTCTGGCCATGCCGATTATCAGGGCAAACCGTTCAGCCCCTCCATCACCCGGGCGGCCTGCTTCAAGTGCCATTCAGGCACCGAATACTCCCGTTTTGTCCAGGGGGTTGTGCCTGCCGATCTTGACACTTCGGAAGGGGCGCGGGTAATCGCCTGTGTCGCCTGCCATGATCTGCTCGCCCGTGACACGGACGGACAATTCGCCCTCGGTGCCCTGCGCCAGGTTGATGCGGTTACTTTCCCTTCCGGCGCGGTGGTTTCTCTTGGCGGTCCGAGCAACCTGTGTATGAACTGTCATCAAGGGAGTTCTTCGACCCCCACGGTCAACGACCGCATTGCCGCAGTTAACCTGAGCTTTTCCAATATCCACAATTATGCCGCCGCCGCGACCCTGTTTGGCGGCGAGGTTCAAGGTGGTTACGAGTATGCCGGGCGTACCTACCGGGGGCGCAACAGCTTCCCCTCGCACACCTTTTTCGGAGCTCCGGAGTTAACCGACTGCACCGGTTGCCACCTGGGCACCGCCGCCGACCACAGGTTCTCGGTACCGCTGGAATCCTGTACCGGATGTCACACGGGTGGCTCCCTGCAGACCTTGTCCGGTTCGCCGCGAACTAACTTTGCTCAGATCGCAATTCTTAAAGATCAGCTGTTGGCGCTTCTGACGGCCTCGGGCGTGCAGGCGTTGGCGAGTTACCCCTACTTCGGTAACATAACCAGCGAGCGGCAGCTCAAGGCCGCGTACAACTGGCAGGTGGCAGACAAGGAGCCCGGTGGCTATGTTCACAACGGCATCTATATCCGCCAGTTGCTCTATGATTCTATCATCGACATGGGGGGCACGACGGGCGTGCCACGACCCTGATGTTTTTTTAATACGGGATTTCGTTGCCGAATCGGTCGGCGCGGGTCCTTTCTGCCACGCGGGTAGTCGAGCCAGAGGGCTTGGCACACCCGAATTGTGTCACTCTTTTTATGGAGGAGTACCATGAGTAAACGGAGTCTATGTTTCAGGCTGCTTGTCGCCGGGCTGTTGGCGTGCTCGCTGACGCTCGCCGGTTGTTCAGGCGACGACGGTCGTAACGGCATCGCCGGTGTCAGCGGCATCGATGGTGTCGATGGTGTCGACGGTGTCGACGGTGCTGATTTCCAGCTGCCACAAGGTCAGGTGGTTGGTCTTGTTAACTGTTCCACCTGTCACGCCGCCAGTACGGCGGTTGCCGATTGGTTGACGAGCGCCCATGCCAACCAGGGCAGCCATACCATTAATACCTGCGCTGCGGCTTGTCACAACCCCAATGGTGAAAGATTTGAAATGGCTGCCGCATATGGTGTCAGCCCCGCCGGTTACGTTGTCGGCTGCGAAGCCTGTCACGGCGCCGCCAGTGGCCATGTCGGCGTCGGCCCGATTCCCTATGCGGCTCCCGGAACGGCCCAATGTGCTCAGTGTCACGGCACTCTTCCCGAGGGGCACATCGTCTATCATCCCTTTGCTGATGACATTGCTACGCGTTTTGACACCAGTCGTCACGCCGTTCAAAATGCCCGTGCCGGTTCCTGCAGCGCCTGCCACAGCCATGAAGGCGGCATCGAGCTTCTCGCCATGGGGCGCATGACCTCCGACGCAGCACTGAAGGCAGCCTACACCGACGCTTCAGCCGAGTCCTATATGCTGCCGGTTGGCTCCGAGACCATCGTCGGCGTCATGAAAAAAACCTGCGCCACCTGCCATGATCCCCATACCACCGAACTGCGTGGCGATGGCGATGTGATCGTGACCGGCCTTTTGGGCGGCGGCGGCGCGACCGTTGAGCAGACCCGCACGGTCTACTCCGCCGAGTTCAACCTCTGCACCGCTTGCCACATGGTCGATCTGACCGCTACCTGGGTGCCGGAAGCGACCGAAACATCCCCCAATAAAGGGATGTATGAATACGAGTTGTCGTCCAAGTACACTGCCGCCAACCTGGTGGACGCGGGTACCGGTACCTTTGACTTGAGCAAAGCGCCCTTCTATCACGATGGCGCCAGCGGCAACGGCCGGACCTTCGTCGACACTCACTTCGGCGGCACCATCATGGAGCACCTGGTGGCTTTCAACGGCAGCGCAGCCAACATCACCATCAAGGGCTACAATGTCAACCCGGGCGGCAAGAATGCCTGTACCATCTGCCACGATCCGCACACCGCGGGCAAAATGCTCAGCATCGATAGCAGCTCCACGGTTGACTATGCCGACCAGTTCGATAACCAGGCGATTTCCTATGCCGAAGGCCTCGGTGACTTCCACAGCAACTACCTCGGCACGGTCAGCTACCGCAACACCGGCTGTACCCCCTGCCACTCCGGCGATGGTGCTTTCGCCGCTCTGGCCGCGGGACAGACTGACCTTGGGGATCCGGGCTGGAACGTGCTCGGTTGCCGCGGCTGCCATGATCTGGCGCAGGCCAACGCGGCACCCGGTGCAAACAATTCCGCAGCCTTCGCCGAAGTGCGGGAGTTCCCTGCCGACTACGAGTTCAAGTTTAGCGCTCCTGCCGCCGCTGTTGTCACCGCCGCCGAACTGGGCGTCAACCAGGTCTGCTTCGAGTGCCACAAAGGACGGACAGCTGGTGTCGACGTAGCTGCTCTGGCAGATCCTGCAGCCGGTACGACTAACTACTCCATTTCGTATCTTCACTATGCACCGTCGATGGCCATCCTTTACGGCAACGACTCCAAGATGGTCGCCACCTACGCCGGCAAGACCTACGCTGGCCGCTTCGCTCACTACGATGGCGCCAAGTTTGGCTGCGTCGACTGTCACAACGTGCATGATACCGAAGGCAACCATGCCGCAGATAACAAGATGACCACCAGCTCTGCCTGCATGGGTTGCCATGGGCCCGGCACCTTTGCCGATGCGGACCTGCTCCAGGCTCGTACCCAGGCGTTCAGCGAGCGTCTGCTCGCCACTATCATGACAGCGATGGTCGCAGCTGACGGCCAGGCCGGCCTCAATGCCACCTGCCAGGCCAAGATCACCGCATTGATGGGCGCTTACCCGAATGCGACCTTCGCCACCGCGGAAGAGGAGCTGATGGATTACATCCAGCAGCGCGTGACCACCTTCCCGAACAAGACCATCGCCCACGCCGCGTCGAGCTGGAAGGTCTTCACCTATGAAGACGGCGCGCCGCACGGCCAGACCCACGGCCATGGCGGTTCCTGGGCGCACAACAGCAAGTTCGCCCGCCAGATCATGTACGACGCCATCCAGAGCCTGGGTGGCAGCCTGACCGGTCTGATCAGACCCTAAGGCCTTGTTTGTTGCTTGACTGAAATGGGCGGGGGGAATCCCCCGCCCATTTTTTATCCTAACGGCTGCAGTTCGTTTCCGCAAAGCCGCAGTGGTCACCCAGGATCGGGTCCTTTCAAAGACAAGGGGCTTAGCCTGTTTGCCAGAGAATGTTTGCATGTAACTCCAGGCATCGAAATTCATTGCTTTAATGGATGGCCTGGGATAACGTTCATTTCATGAACGATGACGAAATGAATGACCAGGATGTCTTGCGTTCGCTCCGGCTGATGGCCGAACTGGAGAAGGACGTGCCCGTTTCACAGCGGGAGATCGCCGGTCGGCTCGGTATTGCCGTGGGGCTGGTCAATTCCTACCTTAAAACCCTGGTGAAGAAGGGCTATGTGCAGGTTAAAGCCTACCCGCGCAATCGCTTCGCGTATCTGCTGACGGCAAAAGGTCTCGTCGAAAAAAGCCAGCTTGCCTGCCGACATCTCGGCAACTTTCACAAACTCTACCGGATCACCCGTCAGGACAGCCTGGCTCTCTTTCGCACTCTGCATCAGCGGGGGGGCGAGCGGGTGGTCTTTTGCGGGCTGGACGATTTGACCGAGATCGCCTACCTCTCTCTGCGCGAGGCCGGCCTGGAACTGGCGGCGGTGATGGATGTCGCGGCCGGCAGCCGCTTTCTCGGCTTTCCGGTGGTCTCCTTGGAGGAGGGGATTGGCGCGGGCGATGGGCCGATCGTGATCACCTGCCTGCCGCGAGCCGAGGAACTCAAGAGCCTCTTGCTGCAGCGCGGGGTTGCTGAGCAGTCGATATTCTCTCCGACTTACCGCTATGAGGAGCTTTGGCGATGAAGCAAGCCTTGACCCGCTTGCTGCCGTCTTCCCTGCGAGTGAAATGGACGGGGAGGGAGTCTTTGCCGACGGTTGTCAGCAACACCGGCTGGCAGTTCGCCGATAATCTCCTGCGGATGACAGTCGGGTTGCTGGTCGGGATCTGGCTGGCGCGCTACCTGGGGCCGGAGCAGTTCGGCCTGCTCAGCTATGCCCTGGCATTTGTCTCACTCTTTTCGGCGCTGTCTGCCCTCGGCCTCGATGACATCATTGTGCGTGATATCGTCCGTGCGCCAGATGTCAAAAACGAGGTTCTGGGCAGCACGTTCCTGTTGAAACTGGGCGGTGGGGTCCTTACCTTTTTGGCCGCGACCGGAGCCGTCTTGGTTCTGCGGCCCTTTGACGGGCTGAGCCACTGGCTGGTGGGGATTATCGCCGCCGGGTCGGTTTTTCAGGCCTTCAACATCATCGAGTTCTGGTTTCATTCGCAGGTTCAGGCCAAATATGCGATTTTCGCAAAAAATGCCGCTTTTCTCGGCTGCTCTCTGATAAAAATCGTGCTCATCCTTGCGGCGGCGCCCCTGATTGCTTTTGCCTGGGTCGCTCTTTTAGAGGTCGTTGCCGGCGCGCTGGGCTTGATAGTTGCTTACAGATCAAGGGGCTACCGGTTGAGGGAGTGGCGTGGTCGATTCAACAAGGCCGTGGCTTTGCTGAAGGACAGCTGGCCGCTGATGCTTTCCAGCATGGTCATCATGGTCTATTTGCGAATCGACCAGGTCATGCTGGGGGAAATGGTGGGCAACGAAGAGGTCGGCGTCTATTCGGTGGCGGTACGTATGGCGGAGGTCTGGTATTTCATCCCGTCGGCGCTCTACTGGTCGGTCTTTCCCGGCATCGTCGCTGCGAAGGAGCTGAGCAAAGCCCTTTTTTACGAGCGGTTGCAGAAGCTCTACAACCTGACGGCGTTCTCGGCCTATGCCGTTGCCCTGCCAGTGGCGCTCGTGGCCCAGTGGCTGGTGCCGGCCCTGTTTGGCGAGGCCTACGCCAGGGGGGGGCTGATGCTGGCTGTGCTGGTCTGGTCGAACGTTTTTACCGGTCTGGAAATGGCCAGAAGCTCTTTTCTAACCGCCATGAACTGGACCCGCCTGTATTTGCTGACGGTTTCTTTGGGGGGCGTCCTGAACATCGTGCTCAACTATTTTCTGATCCCCAAATACGGCGGCATGGGGGCCGTAATGGCTTCCCTTTTTGCTTACTGGTTTGCTGCCCATGGTTCATGTTTTTTGTTCAGGCCTTTATTCAGAACCGGCTGCATGCTGAGCAAGGCACTGGTTTATCCGAAAATATGGTGACACGCAGACTCGCAGTAGAAACAGGAGCCTAAATGATTGAAAATGTTCTTCACAACAATGAGCTTCTTGCCATCATCGTCTCACATCGGTTCAGCGAGGCAGGCATTCATTTTTTTACCCCGGACGACCTCTCCCAGCAGCTGGCCTATATGCGTCACCCCGCGGGCAAGGAGATCGCCCCGCACGTACACAACCCGGTGCCGCGGCAGGTCCACTACACCCAGGAGGTGCTCTTTATCCGCAGGGGGAAAGTGCGGGTGGATTTCTACGACGAGGAACGAAATTATCTGAAGAGCCGTGTTCTTGAGGGAGGCGACACCATTCTCCTCGCCACCGGTGGCCACGGTTTCGAGGTGTTGGAAGATCTGGAGATGCTTGAGGTGAAGCAAGGGCCTTATGCCGGTGATCAGGACAAGACGCGATTTGAGGCCGTGGACAAAAAACAGCTGAGGGTTGAGAAATGATACCGGTCAACGAGCCGCTGCTGGACGGAAACGAAAAAAAATACCTGAACGAATGCATCGACACCGGCTGGATTTCGTCCGAGGGGCCGTTTGTAGCGCGGTTCGAAGAGCGGATGGCCGCTGCCGTCGGACGCCGGCACGGCATCGCTGTCTGCAACGGTACCGTGGCGCTGGAGATCGCTGTTGCCGGCCTTGGTCTGCAGCCGGGGGACGAGGTCATCATGCCGACCTTCACCATAATCTCCTGCGCGGCGGCGGTGGTGCGCCGGGGGTGTATTCCGGTGCTGGTCGACAGCGATCCCTTCACCTGGAATATGGATGTTGCGCAGATCGAGGCTCGCATCAACTCGCGTACCAGGGCGATCATGGTGGTTCATATCTACGGGTTGCCGGTGGATATGGATCCACTCCTTGAGATCGCTGCAAAATACGGCCTGAAGATCATCGAAGACGCGGCCGAGATGCACGGTCAAACCTACAATGGCCGCCCTTGCGGCAGCTTTGGTGACCTCAGTACCTTCAGTTTCTATCCGAACAAACATATCACCACTGGTGAGGGGGGGATGGTGCTGACCGACGACGACGCTCTGGCCGAACGCTGCCGTTCTCTGCGAAACCTGTGCTTTCAGGCGAAAAAGCGGTTTGTGCATGAGGAGCTCGGTTACAACTTCCGCATGACCAACCTGCAAGCAGCGCTGGGGGTCGCCCAACTGGAGCGCCTGGAGGAGTTTGTCGCCCGCAAGCGGCGGATGGGGCAGTACTACACAAAAAGGTTGTCGCGGATCGAGGGCTTGGAGTTGATGCTGGAGAAAACCCCCTATGCGGACAACATCTACTGGGTGTACGGCATGGTGTTGAAGGACGAGCTGCCCTTAGATGCCGCAGAGGCGATGCGCCGGCTCGGCAGCCTCAGGATTGGCACCCGACCCTTCTTCTGGCCGATGCATGAGCAGCCGGTTTTCCAGAAAATGGGGTTGTTCAAGGGGGAGCGCCACCCGGTTGCCGAGCGCCTGGCCCGTCGCGGGTTCTACATCCCCAGCGGAATGGCCTTGAACGAATTACAGATGGATGAGGTGGCAGAGGCGGTCAAGGGGCTGACGAGGGATGAGGCATGACGGTTTTCGGTGCCTATTCGCGTTATTATAATCTGCTTTACAAAGACAAGGATTACCCCGGTGAAGCGCAGTACGTCAACGAGCTGATCGTGCGCCACTGTCCGGCGGCGAAAACCGTTCTCGACCTCGGTTGCGGAACGGGCCGCCACGACCTGCTGCTGGCTGAAAAGGGCTATGAAGTTACAGGGGTTGACCAGTCCGGGGAGATGCTCGCAGTAGCCCACTCTCAACGCGAGACAAGCAAAGGTCAGCGTTTTTCAAGCACTTTTCTCCAGGGAGATATTCGCAGCGTCCGCCTCGATCGGTCATTCGATGTGGTGGTTTCGCTCTTCCATGTTATGAGTTATCAGGTCAGCAACGACGATTTGCGGGCTGCCTTTGCGACGGTGCGAGCACATCTCAAGCCCGGTGGGGTGTTTATTTTCGATTGCTGGTACGGGCCGGCCGTGCTGACCGACCGACCTGTGGTTCGGGTCAGGCGGTTGGAAGATGACGAGACCGCCGTGACGCGCATTGCCGAGCCGGTCATGCAGGGCAACGACAACCTGGTGGAAGTGCATTACCACATGCTGGTCAGGGACAAGGCGAGCGGCGCGATGGATGATTTGCACGAAATTCACCGCATGCGCTACCTGTTCCGGCCGGAAATTGAGTTACTCCTGCGTGAGACGGGGATGGCTGTCATCGAGTCTTTCGAGTGGATGACCGGCCGCCAGCCCGGGTTCGATACCTGGGGGGTCTGTTTCGTGGTGCGCGGATGAAAAAAATCGGCCTCTTTCTGGAAGCCGAGCCGAGCGGTGGCGGGACGTTCCAGTACAATCAGACGATGCTGGAGGCGGTGGCCGCGCTGCCCCGCGACCGCTTTTCGGTTGTGGTCGGTTACACCTCGGCGCTGTGGCAGGAGTACCTCATGGGCTATGACCTGCAGACCGTGTTCGTTCCCCGTGGGGTATGGGGGCGGGTCTTGGGCCAGGGGTGGTTGCTCTCCGGTCTGCCGATGGGGCCGTGGAGAAAGGCCTGCCCCTTGTTTCACCCCATCGCCAAGGTATTGCTACGGCAGGAGTGCGACCTCTGGATCTTCCCCTCCCAGGATGCGCGCAGTTTTCAGGTCCCGGTTCCGGCCCTCGTCAGCATTCACGATCTGATGCATCGCTACGAAAGGCGTTTCCCGGAGGCGGGTTCGCGCTGGCAGTATCTGCTTCGTGAGCGTCATTACAGTAATATCTGCCGATTCGCCCGCGGGCTCCTCGTCGATTCGGTTATCGGCCAACAGCACGTCGTCGAATCCTACGGAACGCCGAGCGGGCGGACCCATGTCCTCCCTTTCATCGCCCCGGGTTACCTGCGCTCCGCGGCAGCTTCGCCTGGCTTCGACACGCGATACCGGCTTCCGGAGAAGTTCATCTTTTACCCTGCACAGTTCTGGGAGCACAAGAACCACCAGCGCCTGATCCGGGCTGTTGCTGCATTGAAAAACGAGCTGCCCGACCTGAAGCTGGTCCTGGCCGGCTCGAAAAAGGGCGCTTACCCTGCGGTCTTAAAATTGGTGCATGACCTCAATCTTATGGACGATGTGCTTTTTCTCGGTTACGTTCCCGATGCCGATATGGCCGAGTTCTATCGCCGCGCCCGGGCCCTGGTGATGCCGACCTATTACGGGCCGACCAATATCCCCCCCCTGGAGGCTTTCACCGTTGGCTGCCCGGTCGCCATCTCGGAGATTTACGGCATGCCGGAGCAGGCCGGGGATGCCGCGCTGCTTTTCAATCCCGATTCGCTGGAGGAGATTGCCCACAGCATCCGGCGGTTGTGGAGCGACGACCGGCTCTGTGCCGAACTGGTGGAGAAGGGGGCAAGGCGAGGGGCCAACTGGGGACAGCCGCAGTTCAACGAACGGCTGTGTGAAATCGTCACCGGTATGGTCTCCGCGGCGGAGGGTTCCAGATGACGAGTATCCCCCAGGGGGCAAAACCGCGGATTTCCGTCATCACCGTGGTCCGGAATGGCGAAAAATCCCTGGAACAGACCATCCGCAGCGTCCTGTCCCAGGAATACGACAGCTTCGAATACATTCTCGTCGATGGCGCATCCACTGATGGCACGCTCGATATTCTGCGGGCCCATGACCGGGCTATCCGCTGGATCAGTGAGCCCGACCGGGGCATCTACGATGCGATGAACAAGGGGCTGGCGATGGCCAGAGGGCACTGGATTTATTTCCTCGGCGCCGACGACCGGTTGGCGGGTCCCCGAACCCTTTCGGATATCGCGCCGTTTCTGGACGAGTCCCTTGCCTTGGTGTTCGGTCTGGTCCGTTATCCCTGCGGCCGGGTTGTAAAGTCGCGGCTCAGCCCCAGGACGCTGCTTCACAACACCGTTCATCACCAGGGGGCCTTTTACCACTCTCGCCTTTTTTCCGGCTGGAGATACAACGGCGATTATCGCATCGTTGCCGATTATGAACTCAACCTTCTTCTCTACCTGCGCGGGGATGCTTACGGGAGAATCGACGAAGCGGTCGCCATCTGTGGCGACATGGGGGTGAGCTTGAAGGAATGGGACAAAGCAGTCGCAGAAACCAATGCCCTGCGCAGGCAGCATGTGGGAGCCGTTGCCAACACGGTTTTTTCTGGCCTCAATAGGCTTGAAATGACCCTGTACCGCCTGTTTCTTTTTTTGCAGCGGCGAGCGAGGCCATGACGGACTCGCGTCCGCAGCAGAAAATCTCCGTCTGCATGGCAACGCGCAACGGGGAGTCGTATGTCGGCGAACAGGTGGCGTCGATTTTGCCGCTACTGCAACCGGACGATGAGATCATCATCTCCGATGATTCCTCCACCGACCGGACTGTGCAGATCATCAAGAACCTGAATGATCGCAGAATTCTTTTGTTGGAAAATAACACGTTTTTCAGTCCAATCTTCAATTTTGAAAACGCGCTGAAATACGCCAACGGTGACATCATCGTTCTTTCCGATCAGGATGATATCTGGCTGGAGAACAAGATCAAACTGATACGGGAGCGCTTCCGTCAGTGTCCGGCGACCATCCACCTGATCGTGATGGATGGTCTGGCCATCGATGCGACCGGAAAGATAATCGAACCCAGTCTCTTTCGGAGAATCGCTGCCGGCCCCGGGGTGTTGAAGAACGTCTACGACAATACTTATATGGGGTGCTGTATGGCCTTTTCACGGTCGCTGCTGCAGATCGCGCTCCCATTCCCGAAGCGGATTCCCATGCACGACATGTGGCTTGGGCTGCTGGCTGAGCTTTTCGGCACTGTCGAGTTCCTGGAGGAGAAGACCATCATGTACCGGAAACATGCGACGAGCATGACGGAGTTTCAGCGACGCTTCCTCCCGCTGACCCAGATCAGGCGACGCCTCTACCTGGGCTGGTCACTGGGGACGAGATTCCTGGCGCGGAGAGCCTCGCAGTGGACATTGACCGATGGTTGAGCCGCGCACAAAAGCCTCCATCCTGATCGTCAACTGGAACGGTCGTGAGCACCTGGAAGCCTGCCTCGACAGCCTGGTTTCGCAGAGTTTCCGCGATTTCGAGGTCATTCTGGTGGACAACGGTTCGGTGGACGGCTCCGTCGATTTTGTCCGCGGCCGGTTCCCTTGGGTGCGCCTGGTCCTCCTTCCCGAAAATACCGGTTTTGCCACCGGCAACAACCGGGGCCTGGAGCAGGCCCGCGGAGACTACATCGTTACCCTGAACAATGATACCCGGGTCGAGCCGGACTGGCTGGAGGTGCTGGTCGAGGTTGCCGAGAGCCACCCGCGGTTGGGCATGGTGGGGTGCCGGGTCTGCTCTTACGCCGACCCCGATGTGATCGACTCGCTCGGCATGGGTATCTGCCGGGACGGGATGTCGCGGGGGCGGTTTCGCCATCGGCGCTGGTCGTCCCTTCGCTTGCAGGAGGTGGAGGAGATCCTGTTCCCCAGTGCCTGCGCCGCCCTGTACCGGCGGGCCATGCTGCAGGAAATCGGTTTTTTCGACGATGAGTTTTTCGCCTACGCCGAGGACAGCGATCTCGGCCTGCGCGGTCGACTGGCCGGCTGGGACGCCGTTCTGGCCACCCGCGCGGTGGTATATCATAAATACTCGCAGACCGGCGGCGGGTTTTCTCCCTTCAAGGTGCACCTGGTGGAACGCAACCACTACTGGGTGGCTTTGAAAACCTTCCCCGCGAACCAGTTGCTGGCCGTTCCCTTTTTCACCCTGGTCCGCTATTATCAGCAGCTTCGCGTGGTTTTGAGCGGAAGCGGCAGCGGTGAGGAGTTTCTGGCGAGTGGCTCCGGCACCCTTATTCTCAAGGCGCTGCTGCGTGGGCTTGGGGAGGGAATCCTCGGAATCCCTCGAATGCTGGGCAAGCGCCGGCAGATCATGCAGCAAAAAAAGATCAGCGGGCGCGATCTGGCCGCGCTGTTGCGGCGTTACCGGATTACCTTTCGTGAACTGCTCGACCATGACTGAGCTGGCCTCAGGCAAGGTCATAGCGTTTTTTTACCTGTGCCCGGGAGGCAGGGCGTAATGGCAGACTTGCTCGTTTTTGACCGCATCCAGATCGTAGCGCTTTTGTTCAGCCTGTTCATCTTCTGGTTTATTTTCAGCCTGGTGAAGAACAAGCGGATTCGGGAGGAGTATTCCATCCTCTGGTTCGCAATGAGTCTTTTTCTGCTCTACCTTTCGCTCGACCGTTATGCCATCGACCGCCTGGGGGAACTGTTCGGTATCGCCTATCCGCCGAGCGTGCTGACCCTGATGACCACAGGCTTCACCTTTCTCCTGCTCATCCATCTGACGGTGGTCATTACCCGGCTTTCGGAACAGAACAAGGAATTGATCCAGGAGATGGGGCTGTGGGGGGTCGTCGGGCCGGTGGAGAAAACGGCCGGGATCCTGGTGATCGTCCCCGCTTACAACGAGGAACAGAACATAAGAAAGGTCATCGAGGATCTGGGGAGCATCCACCCCGCCCTCGACGTCATGGTCATAAACGACGGCTCCTCCGATCAGACGTCCCGGGTTGCCCGTTCGACCGGGCGGGCGAGGGTCGTTGATCTGCCGAAAAACCTCGGCATTGGCGGAGCTGTCCAGACGGGGTTCAAATACGCCGCCCGCCACGGCTATGACATCGCCATCCAGTTCGATGGCGATGGTCAGCACCTTGCATCCGAGATTCCCAAGTTGCTCGAGGCCCTGAAATCCCAGGCCGCCAACATGGTTATCGGCTCACGGTTTCTGGAGGACCAGGCGAACTACCGCTCGACCTTTGTCCGGCGGATCGGTATTCGACTGTTCCAGGCGGTCAACTCTCTGCTGATCGGTCAGCGGGTGACCGACAATACCTCCGGTTTCCGGGCTTATGATCGCCGGGCGATCGAACTGCTGGCTCGCTACTATCCGGTGGATTACCCCGAACCGGAGGCGGTGATCCTGCTCGGCCGGAACGGGTTCAGTATGACCGAGGTTTTTACCCGCATGGGTGAGCGGCAGGGGGGAGGATCCTCGATCGCGGGGCTCACGGGGGGCTATTACATGGTCAAGGTCCTGCTGGCCATTCTGATGACGGCACTCAGGAAGCCGGTTGTAAATGTCCGGCATGAAGGTTGATTTCGATGGAGGAGATAACTCTAGGATGCCAGAGTTGAAAAAAGATTCTGTAGAATTGGGGTGGCGAGGAAATCTGGCCGCGTTGGCCGGCATTGTCCTGCTGGGGGTCATCACCTATGCGCACACACTGAATGTCCCCTGGTACATGGACGACCTGCATGCCATCGTGGAAAACCTGGCCATCCACCGGCTGCAGGATGCGCTGAATAATTTTTTCTACGCATCGCGGGGCATTGCCGACCTGACCTTTGCCCTTAATTATCACTTTGGGGGGACCAGCGTGGTCGGTTACCACCTGGTCAACATTGCCATCCATTTGCTCACCTCCTGGCTGGTTTTTCTCCTGCTCAAAAGGGTCTTTCGCGATCGTTTTCTCCTTGCCTTCGGCGGCGCCCTGCTCTTTGTCGCCCATCCATTGCAGACGCAGGCGGTAACGTATATCGTCCAGCGCATGACCAGCCTCGCTGCGCTGTTTTTCTTTCTTGCCCTGTATTTCTACTGCCGGGTCAGGGAGGTTCCCGAAAACAAGCCCGTACGCCACTGGCTGTTTTACGGCGGGGTTTTTTTATGCGGCGCCCTGGCCGTTTTCATCAAGCAGAACACCGCGGTACTGCCGGTCGCAATCATTCTCTTTGAGCGTTATTTTATGCCTTCCGAACGGCGTCTGCCCTGGCCGCGCCTGTTGTGGTACGTGGCGCCGTTGGCCCTGGTTCCGGCTGCCCTGGCGGTTAAAAGTCTCCTGCTGCCGATGCTTGCCGGTGCTGACATCGCCAACGTCGGCGGTGTGCCCGACCTGGTCCACCTGCAGCATCTTTCCCCCCTCAACTACCTGGCGACCGAGTTTTCCGTCCTCTGGCTCTACCTGCGCCTGTTGTTCATCCCCTATGGCCAGGCTCTCGACTACGACTTTCCTGTCGTTGCTACACTCTGGGCCTGGAAGAACCTGGTCGCTTTTCTCGGGATCGCTGCCTTGCTGGCCGTCGCGGCATTCCTGCGTAAGAGGCTGCCGCACGTCTCAGCCGGAATCCTCTGGTTTTTCCTGAGTCTCTCTGTCGAGTCAACGATCATTCCTCTCGATCCCGTTTTCGAGCACCGGCTCTATATCCCGATGTTTGGGTTTGCGCTGGTTGTGATGGCCGGCTTTGCCCGGTTGCCCAGACGGGCCGAGTTGGTCGGGATGGTGTTGATGATCACTACGCTGTCGGTTCTGACCTGGATCCGTAACGATCTCTGGAACGATCCACTGGCTTTCTACCAGGACAACCTTTTGCGCGCGCCCCGGAGTGAGCGGGTTCATCTCGACCTGGCCAATGCGTATCGGAAACAGGGGCTTTTGACCGAGGCACAGGCCCTATATGAACGGGCTCTGGAGATCAATCCCGAGTATGTCTTGATTCACATCAACCTCTCCATGGTTTACACCGCACAGAAAAACTATCAAAAAGCAGTGCATATCCTTAAGGAAGGTGTGCGCCGGAATTCGTCGCATTTCAAGCTGTATAACAACCTGGGAGTTCTTTATAACTTTTTGGGGCAATTCAGCGAAGCTGCCGCATATTTACAGAAGGGGGTTGTGCTGGAACCGAACAATGCGACGGTACATTTCAATCTTGCCGTGGCCTTTGAGCGCCTTGGTCGTCTGGATGAGGCCATCAGGCACTATCGCAGGGCCATTGCTCTGGACTATGCAGATCCGATGAGCCATTTCAATCTTGGCGCCGCGCTGCACAAAAAGGGTGAACTGCAAGCGGCCCTGCAGGCATTTTTAGTTGCCTTCCGGTTGAACCCCACCCATGCAGGAAGCGCGTACAATGCGGCAGTGGTTTACCTTGAGCTGGGTGATGTGTCGGCCGCGCAGAGGCTTGTGGCGCGTTTGCAAACGCTCGATCCTGAAATGGCGTACAGACTCCAGGTGCGTATCCATGAACGGGGGCAGGGGGGGTAGCGAAGGAAAAGGATCCGGAAAAAATGCATCGATTGAGAACCGGCCGTCGAAGAATGCCACGACGGCCGGTTTTTTTCTGATTTACGAGTGTTACCTGGGGCGCAATAAGTTAAAAACGACTGCGCAGATCCAGGTGGAACATGACGTCGGGGGCGGTTCCGGTGGCGATATCTTCGCTGACTCCCAGCTCCAGCGCCATTTGTTCGCTCAGGGCCAGGTCGCCGCCGAGCGTGAGTACCGCGGCCGGGTCGCCGAGTTCTTCCAGCTCGCTGTCGAAGAAGGGGGTATGCCCGTCGAGCTGGAGTTTCAGCACCATCCAGGGAAAGGGGCGCCAGCCGCCGCCGAGCATGGCGAAGCCGACCAGGTTGCGCTGATATTCCTCGGCAACCTCTCCATCGGTCAGCCCCATGATGCCGGCGCTGCCGAAGAGCGCCAGGGCGGTGCCACCCCAATTACCGTTGCGGGTTCCTGTCAGCCAGAGCGTCAAATCGGTGCTGCCGCTGCCGAGCAGGTCGTCGCTATCGCCGGTGGGCAGTTTAAGCGCGGCATGCAGCGCCGCTCCCCGTTGTGGCCCCTCCTTGGGGCGGTCGATCTGCCAGGCGAGGTGCAGGCGGATGTCTCCAAGTCCTTCGGTGTTATCGTCCAGCAGAACTTCTTGCTTTCCGTTGCGGATATAGCTGTAGCGCAACTGGTCTCGAGGGGCTTTGTCGCGCCCGTTCTGTGGCAGGCCAAAGGTATCGTGCCATCCCTCGATGAAGCCATCGAGGAAGCCTCCGCGATGTGACAGGTAAGGAAGTTCGATGCCGGCCTCGAGACGGGGAAGGATGCCCCGGTGCAGAGCGAGGTTGAAGCGGTAGCTTTCCCCGTCGAAGAAGATTGATTCGTTATTGCTGGTGTTGTGGCTATAGTTTTGTTCGGCGTCCACTGCGAAACTTGCGGCGGTTTCTCCCGGGCCAAGCAAAAGGGCCCTGCCGGGGCCGGGCAGGCCGAAGATCTGGGTCATGGGGGCGCGGTTGCTGGTCTGGAAAGGGATGATGTCGAGGGGGGCGGCCCAGGCCGGTGTGGCAAGGGTGGTTGTCAGCAGGAAAAAGAGCAGCAGTGTAGGTCGCAGGGTCATCCGTGGGCACCGTTGGGGGAAGGCGATCATTCAAGGAAACGACGGTCGGTGTGCCTGAGCGTCGCTTCCTCTTTACCCCAGCGCTTGCGTGCTTGTCAAACCAAAAGATGAAGACGAAAAAGCCCCGCAGCGTGGCAGAGCTTTTTCGTGGGGGGATCAGGCATATCCGGATTGCGGGTGGTCAGCTTTCGAAGTAGGTGTAGCCCTGCAGGCTGGCGGAGAATTCGTTGAGAATCTGCTGCCGTTCTTCGACACTGATGCGTTTCGCGCGCACGGCCTGTTCGGCGATGGCGCGGAAATTTTCGAACAGGGTCTGCGGGTTGTATTCGACGTAGCTGAGCACGTCGGCGATGCTGTCGCCGATGATTTCCTTCATCACGTCGTAGCTGCCGTCTTCATTGATGCGCACGCTGACGATGTTGGTGTCGCCGAGCAGGTTGTGCAGATCGCCCAGGGTCTCCTGGTAGGCCCCCACCAGGAAGGCGCCGAGGATGTAATCCTCCTCCTTGTTGATGGCGTGGACGGGGAGGGTCGGCCGGAGCCCGCGGCCGGTGATGAAGGTGTCGATCTTGCCGTCACTGTCGCAGGTGAGGTCGGCGATGATCGCCTCGCGGGTCGGCGCCTCGTTGTTGCGATGCAGCGGGACGATCGGGAAAATCTGGCCGATGGCCCAGGTGTCGGGCAGCGACTGGAAGACGCTGAAGTTGCCGTAGTAGATGTCGGAGAGGCTCTGCCGCAATCCTTCGAGGCCGGCAGGAATCTCCTCGAGGCCGTCGATGCGGGCAGCGATACTCTGGGCCAGGGCGAGAAAGATGTTTTCCGAAAGCGAGCGCTCGCGCAGGCTGATCTGCCCCTGGCGAAAGAGGTCGCGGATCTGGCCGCGGATGGCCATGGCTTCGGTGTAGCGGTCGGCCAGGTTGTGGTCGTCGATGTCGTCGCAGAGATCGAACAGGTGGCGCAGCCGCTTGTGGCTCTTTGCGGGCAGGGTGTCCGGCAGGGAAACCGCTTCGAAGTGCATGACGTCGAGGATGTTGAACATCAGCACCGACGAGAAGGCGACGGTGGCCCGGCCCGACTCGGTGACGATGTGGGGATGCTTGATCCCCTGAACGTCAAGGGTGTTGCGGATGACGTCGATGATCGCCCGGCAGTAATCGACCAGCTCGTAGTTGCGTGAATGGGGGTTCGAGGCGCTCTGGATGCCGAGGTAGTCGACGGCCAGGCCGCCGCCGAAGTCGAGGTAGCACAGCGGCGCGCCTTCCTTGACCAGCGCGGCGTAGTAGCGGCAGGCTTCGAGCACCCCGGCGCGGATGTCGGCGATGTTGGGGATCTGCGAGCCGAGGTGGCAGTGGAGCAGCTGCAGGCAGTCGAGCATGCCGCAGTCGTTGAGGGTTTCAAACACCTCGAGCAGCTGGGTCGAGCTGAGGCCGAAACTGCTGCGGTCGCCGCTCGATTCGGTCCACTGGCCGCCGACCTTGGCGTAGACCTTGGCGCGCACGCCGATCAGGGGGCGCACACCGAGGACCTTGCTGCGGGCGAGAATGGTGTCGAGCTCGGCCGGCGATTCGATGACGAAAAAGCAGCGGTAGCCGAGGCGCACCGCGCGCAGGCCGAGGTCGATGAATTCCTCGTCTTTATAGCCGTTGCAGATCAGCAGGGCGTCGGGCTTCAGCGAGGCCATGGCCAGCACCAGTTCGGCCTTGCTGCCGGCCTCGAGGCCATGGCCGTAGCGGGCGCCGAAGTGGGTGATCTCCTCGATGACGTGGCACTGCTGGTTGACCTTGACCGGGAAGACGCCGCGGTATTCCCCCTGGTAGCCGGTCTCGGCAATGGCGGCACGGAAGGTTTCGTTGAGAAAGCTGATGCGGGCGTCGAGCAGGTTCTCGATGCGCAGCAGCACCGGCATGGCGTGGTCGCGCTGGCTGATCCCCCGGGCGATTTCCATCAGTGAGACGGCAACCTCGCCGGAGGGGAATTTCGCCTTGACCGTGACATCGCCGTTGGCGTCCATGTCGAAAAATCCGGCGCCCCAGCGGCGGATGCCATAGAGGGCGGCGGAATGTTCCACCGTCCAGCGTGCTGTCGTTCTCGGATTCATCGGCGCAATTCTCCTGGAGGACTCCGGTAATGGGGTTCAAGGCGGATGCCGGAAGGGTTCGACCGGCCTTCTCTCCGCCTTATATTTCTGCAAGGCCGGCCGCTCGATTGGCACGCTTGCGGACCGGTGGGCTGACTTTCAGTACCATATCAACCCGGCGCGCATATGGCAATGCCGCAATGCCGGTAAATGGGATTAATATCCATTGGGATCGGGGGGTTATACTCCCTTTGCGGCAGGGGGTCAACGGTTTTTTCGGCGCGGGGGCCCGCAAGGGACAGCCCCCTTGACAGGAGGGGAAGATTTCTATTTACTGAGACGGCATGCCTCGATTCGGACAGGCGAGGCGATTGAGGGGCGAAAGGAGCGGATTTATTATGAAATCGATTGCAAAAATAGGCTTCATCGGCGGCGGCAACATGGCGGAGGCCATGCTCAAGGGGCTGCTGGCGGGAACCTTTCCGGCCGGCCAGGTGCTGGTGGCCGAACCGGACCAGGCCCGGCGGGGCCTGCTGGAGAGCCGCTACGGGATCCAGGTGGTGGCGGAGAACCTCGAGGTGGTCAAGGCCTGCGAGCTGCTGGTGCTGGCGGTCAAGCCGCAGCTTGTCGACGAGGTGCTGACCGGCATCGCCGGTGCCTTTTCGTCGAATCAGCTGCTGGTTTCGATTCTGGCAGGGGTTTCCACCGCCGTGCTCGAAAGCTACTTCGACGGCCGCCCGCGCATCATCCGGGCCATGCCGAATACCCCGGCGCTGGTCGGGGCCGGGGCCACCGCCCTCTGTGCCGGGCAGTACGCCGGGGCCGACGATATGCTGACGGCCCGCCACCTGTTCGAGGCGACCGGGATCGTGCAGGTGGTCGGCGAATCGCAGATGGATGCCGTCACCGGGCTTTCCGGTTCCGGCCCGGCCTATGTCTTCACCGTTATCGAAGCGCTGGCCGACGGCGGCGTACAGGAGGGCCTGCCCCGGGACATCGCCCTGGCCCTGGCGGTGCAGACCCTGCTCGGCGCCGCCCGCCTGGTGAAGGAGAGCGGCGAGCATCCGGCGCTGTTGCGCGACCGGGTCTGCTCGCCTGGTGGCACCACCATCGCCGGGGT
This sequence comes from Trichloromonas sp., assembly GCF_041583255.1. Taxonomy (NCBI): domain Bacteria; kingdom Pseudomonadati; phylum Thermodesulfobacteriota; class Desulfuromonadia; order Desulfuromonadales; family Trichloromonadaceae; genus Trichloromonas; species Trichloromonas sp. Next base: position 26,412 of record NZ_JBFHGD010000008.1, read on the forward strand.
CAAGGCGCTCGAACAGGGGGGCCTGCGAGCAACCCTGATGGAGGCGGTCAGCCAGGCCGCGCGGCGCTCCCGCGAACTGGGGGGAAAATAAGGAAAGGGCCGGTCATTCACCGGCCCTTTCCTTATTGCATTGGGTATTCGACGCCACCCTGCGGATTTTTTTCGATCGAGGCGGATACCAAAAAGCGGGATGCAGACCGTGGCTATTGTGCCTGGGGGCGGGAGAGGGTGCCGCTGATGTGCAGGGGAAAATTACCGGCCCCATCTTTCTTGACAAACATTCCCAGCAGCTCCAGCAATTGCGGGTCCAGTTCGGGCGTCGGTTTCAGGGTGACGGCCAGGTTGATCCGGCTATGTTCGATCGGGTTGGTCAAAAGCAGGTTGCCGTTGCCGGTCGCGGTCAACTGTCCGTCTCGACTTTCCAGACGATCGATCTTGAAGGCATTCCCCATGCCGGCGCCCTGCAGGACCAGGCTGCCGAGCTTCAATTCCCCGCTCGTCGAGCCGATGGCTTCGAGCCCGGTGAGCCGCATATCATTGATCGTGAGATTGAGGCGGCTTGCAGAGTTTGCCCGTGGTGGCCACTGGGCCGAAAGCTCCCCCCGTTCGATGGTTCCGGCAATGCCCAGGGGGGATTTTTCCCGCAGGGGGAGAGCCAGCTGCAGGTTTTCCAGCTTGAGGTGGATTTCCCCGTTGCGGCGCAGAAACCCTTCCGTATTGCCCCCGAACAGTTTGAAATCGTAGGCCAGTCCGGGATTCCCGCCCAGTAGCGACAGCCAGAGCGGAGAGATTTCGAGGTCGGTGGCCTTGATTTCTGTTGCGGGGAGTCTTTTCACGCGCAGGGTCGCCGCCCTGGCGGCCAGCCGCAGCGGCAGACGCAGAGAGAGGTCTTCCAGGTCGAGACTGCCGTTGCCGCGGAGCTGGGTGGCCACTTCGTTCTCAAGGTGGTTTTCCAGCGAGGATGCCGGGAAAAACAGAAGCATTCCGATTCCCCAGCCAGCCAGCAGCAAGGCCGTGGTCAGTGCGATCCATTTAACTTTCCGCTTGGCAGAAAGTGGAAAACCGGCCAGTTTTCGCAGCAATTCGCGGAGCATGCGCTTCATCGGGTTCTCCCGTAAGAGGCAACGGTCAAGACCGAATCAAGGCGGTGGCGATCATCAAAACGAGTTTTGACTCGCAGACTTTTAACCTGCAGCGGCATTTCGGCGGCCTCCACGTCATAGAGCAGCCGCATCAGTTGGGGGAGGTTGACGCGTTCCAGCTTGATTTCGACCGACTCCTCGCGGAAACCCTCCTTTTCCGTCGGCGGCTGGGGCCGCATGTAGACCAGGTTTTCCCGGCCGACGTCGCGCACTGCCAGGCTTTCGACAGACGAGAACATGGAAAACGCCGAATCCTGGTCCAGTCGTTGCTGTACCGTGTTGAGGTTTTGCTTCAGTTGCACATATTGCCGGCTCAGGGTCTGCATGTCGGCCAGCTGCTGCTGACGGCTGGCGATTTTCCGGTCCAGGCCGCGCAGGGCATTCTGGTAGGGGGCGACCAGGCCGAAATAAATCAGGCTGGCGAGGGCGAAAAGAGTGCCGGTGAAAAGAACAATGCGCTGGCGCTGGTTCAGTTGGGAAAGCATCGGTCAAAGCTCCTTGCGCAGCGGAAGGGTGATGCGAAAGTCGACCTGGTTGCCATCCAGGCTCATCTTGGCGTCATCGATCCGGACAGCCTCGAACAGTGGCGACTGCTGGAGGGTTTTGCTCAGGCGGTTGATGGCGTCGAAAGAGCTGGTGACTCCTTCGAGGCGTACAGCTTCCGGCGTATAGCTGAGGTCGCGGATGTCGATCGTAAGATCGCCGGGGGTATTGCGGGAGATCTCGGCCAGGATGTTCAGCGTGGAGAACGCGTCGCCGCTGCCGACCATGCGGCTGATCTTCTGCAGTTCCGCCAGTTGCGCGCGCATCTGCAATGGCGCATCGACGATCGCCTGGGTGCCGGGGAAGGTGTCCCTGAAAATCCTGGTGATTTCCTGTTGCAGGGCGGCTGCCGCCCGGGATTTCTGGGAATAGGCGAGATAAGCCGAAGTTGACAGTATGGTCAGGGAAATCACCAGCAGGGTTGCCATGGCAATCAGCCGTTTTTTTATCCGCCCCCACTCGCTTTTCAGGGCGAAAGGGCCGCTGCGCAGGTTGAAGTCCCGCTCACGGTCACTGATGCCGGCCCGCAGAGCCAGCGCCACGGCCGGCAGGAATTCGGCCGCCAGCGGCTGTCCGTCAAGTTCGATTCGGGGGATGGTTGCTTGCTCGCCCAGGTCCTGCAGGCGTTCAAGCAGTCCGGGGGTGGCGCCGCTGCCGATCAGGTAGCACGCATAGTGGTTATTGGCGGCACTCCTGCGCAGCACGTTGCCCGCCCGCAATATTTCCTCGGCCAGCTGTTTCTCATTGATGTCGGCAGCTTTTTGCAGCAGCCGATAGTTGACGACTTCGCCTTCGGTGATCAGGGCCAGGGTGATTTCCCGGGCCGTGACGGTAACCAGCAGACCGTTTTGGATCTGGGCTTTCAGTCCACTGGCCTGGCTGAACGGGGACAGACCGAGGACGTTGAGCGGAATCTCCTGGCTATCGAAGGGGCCCAGTGCCGATTCGATGGCGTCGGTTTGGATCGCCGCCGCGGCGACCCGAAAGCCGTTTTCCCCGGCAACCGGTTTTTGACTGGCGAGGGTGCAGGTTTCGCAGTTTACCGGTAGCTGGAGGGAGAGCTCCATTGGCAGGGCGGCGGCAATTTTCTTGTCTTCAGCAAAGGGAAAGCGCAGCAGGCGAATAAAGGCTTGCGTCGCAGGGAGAGCGGCTGCAATCCGGTCGCCGAGGCCGGTTTCGCCGATCGCCTCGCGCAGGATGTCCGCCAGGTCCCCGTTTTCTGTGCGGGGGTGTCGTTGCACGCTGAGCAGGGTCGTTACCCCCTTCTCGTCGTCGACCAGGGCGGTTCGGACAAAGTTATCGTCGATATCGACACCAATGAGTCGTCTGGCCATGTTCTTTTAATCCACCTTGAAATAAAGAAGCTGGTTGCCGGTCTTTGCCACGACCGCTTCGGCCCGGCGGGCACCGTCGTTAACCGTAGCCTGGGATTCGATACGGTAGACATTGCCTTTCACTGTGAACGGGCCCCGGTCAAGATTGGCGAGGCTGGGAATGTCGTTGAGCCAGGTCAGCGCGTTCAGCGTTTTGAATGGTTCCTTTTTGCGTTGGGCAATGATGCTTTCCGCGGCATCCCGGCTGATTTCCGGATCGGCGGAAAGAGCCATGAGTACCTCTACACGGGCGCTGTTGATGTTGATCTTGTCCGTGCCGTAGATCGTTACGAAAGGGGCGATTTTTCGATTCAGTTCCGGCGAAAACCCGCGCACCAGTTGCAGTTCATCGAGACTTTCGAGAGGGCCGTTTTTACAGCGGATTGGTTCGTCCAGTTGCAGGTAGTGGCCGGCTTCGGCGCCCGAGGCCTGTCCTGTATCCGGATCGACGTAGACCCGGTCGTCCGTATCTTGCCAGTCGATCAGGGCGGCGGTCAAGCTGTCGGCATCTTTTATCTCGAGCAATTCGAAGAGCCGCAGAACCCGCGCCTTAACGACCGTGTTGACGTTGCTGGTGTCAGAGGCAACCAGGGTGTTGAGATTGATCTTTCCGGCCAGGTCTTCAATCTGGACCGAAACCAGGCCGTCACCGACCGGATACTGCACAATCCCCATGCTCCAGAGTTCGGCCGGGTCGCCCGGGGCATCGTAGCCGTTGGTATCCCTTTGCAGGATGCTCATGCCGGCACGAACCCCCCCCTTGGCCAGGTAATAAGCCCTGGTGCTGTCGCGGAATGTCTCGGTGAGGCGCAGGTCGACCAGGGTTGAAAACGCCAGTTCGGTAACCAGGGCGGCCAGCAGGGTAATGACCACCAGAACCAGCAGCAGCACCATTCCGGTTTCCTGTCGAAGCACCCGCATCAGTGCGCCTGTATGACGGGCAGTTCAAAGGCCGAGCGGAACGGCAGGGTGGTTTCAGCGGTCTTGATCCGCATGGCGATTTCTACCAGTTGCGGCAGGCCCTGAGAGCTTGAATCCCACTCGTCCTGCCAGTTGTCGCCATTGTAAAAGCGGATGCTCATCTCTTCGATTCCCGGGGCAAGCCGGTAGCCTGGCTGGTTCTGAGCTGCCGGATTCAGCGGGCTGGTTTCCTGTCGCATGAGTACTTTGTTTCCCGCTTTTACTTCGTGGTCTTCGATCAGCTCGTAATGGACCACCGCGATCCCCCTGGCATTACTCTGGGGAGTCACCGCTGTGGTGGTCAGGGTCAGATACGGATGACCGTTGTTGCTGTGGCCACCTCTGAAAAAGGTATCGGTGCCCGAAGGTTTGACGTAGGCGCTGCGGAGTTCCCGGCCAATACGGTCAAACAGCACCCGGGCCCGGTGATAGGCTTCGCCGTCAGTTTCCAGTCGTTGCTTGGCCCCGCTGACCGAGGCGAACACCCCGTAAACCGCCAGCAGCACCATGCTGGTGATGGCGACGGCGACCAGCACCTCCACCAGGGTAAAGCCTTTCGGCGCGGCCCCGTGGGCGTCTGTTCTTTTGCCCGCTGTAGCTACCAACCAACACTCCAGTTGTTCAGAACAGAAACGAGTTCAGTTCGACCAGTTCGTTTTTTTTCTCTTCCCCCCACAAGACCTTGACGGTGACCATCCGTACCGACGGCAGCGGCGTTGCTTCAAAAGCGATCTGCCAGCGGAACTCGTCATAGGGGGGGGTGAAGGCCCCTTCTTCGTTTTCATAGCGCAATGATCCGCGGTCGGCGGCCGCCTCGGTTTCTCCCATTTTGCCCTGAGCCAGCAGCGTGGCCTGGGTAATTTTCTGCAGCCGGCCGTTGACCCCGATAGAGCGGTTGCCCAGAGATAACAGGGCAATCAGGGCGACGCCCGCAATGACCATGGCGATCATGACCTCTAGCAGGGTAAAGCCCCGCGCCCGGTTTGATACTATCCGCTGGTCAGAATTCACGATATCCCTGATACATTTCCGTCGCCCCGGTAAAGGGGTTGATACGCAGGGTCAGCACCTGGTCCGCGCCGTCGTCGAGATGGATGGTCGTCTCTTCCATCCAGCCGACCGGGAGGATGTCGATGCTTACCTCGCCACTGCTGAAACTGCCGCGACCGCTGACCGACAGGTCTCTGAAGCGGACACTGCCTTTGAGCCGCTGTTCGCGGACGAGGCCCTGCTCGATGGTCAGTTCGCCGTCGGTTTCGAGGCGGGCGGCCCGGTAGGACCCCTTTGAAAGGTCGTATGTCAGCCGGTAGGGGCGCCCGGAAAGAGCCGCTTCGTTGAACAGGTATTTCACGGTGCCGGCCAGTCGGCGGGCCGAATTGTCGAGCCCGCTGACGCCGAGGCGGCCCAGGAGCGGAATGGAGAGGCCGGTGAACAGTGCGATCAACAGTACCACTACCGCCAGTTCGAGCAGGGTGAAGCCGGTTTGTCTATTCAATGTCCCAGCTGTTGACATCCGCATCGTTCCCTTCACCACCCGTTTCGCCGTCGGCACCGTAGGAGATGATGTCAAAGTCGCCGTGGATGCCCGGTGACAGGTAGAGGTAGTTGTTGCCCCAGGGGTCCTGCGGGATCTTTTTCAGGTAGCCCCCCTCGTGGTAGCGGGAGGGGATGCGCCCGGTTTCCGGCTTGCTCACCAGGGCCTGCAGACCCTGCTCCGAAGAAGGATAAAAGCCGTTGTCGAGCTTGAACAGGCCAATGGCTTCTTCGATCCCCTTGATGTCGATCGCCGCCTTGGTCCGGCGGGCCTCTTCGGGCCGCTCGAGCAGGCGGGGGACGACGATGGCGGCGAGAATGCCGAGAATGACCACCACGACCATGATTTCAATCAGGGTAAAACCCCGGCTGTTTTTTAATAGCGATTTGCGCATGCTGTCAGTTGCCTCCTGTGTAAAAACGGTCTCTCGCTCGTTCGCTACGCTCACTGGAGCCCACAGAGAACAGGGAGAGAATCTAATCTCTATGCTTTTAGCCAATTACCAATCACGGCCTGTTTACCCCATCCCCTGGCTGGCCTGAAA